>CANRXD010000274.1 GCA_947643685.1 uncultured Clostridium sp.
CATGAGCCGCTATGGTCTTCTTAGCCTCCCTGTGGTGGACAGGGAAGAACGGCTTGTGGGTATTATTACCGTTGACGATGTGATGGAGGTTATGGAAGAGGAGGCCACGGAGGACTTCGAGAAAATGGCCGCCATGCTTCCCAGCGAAAAGCCTTATCTGAAAACAAGCGTTTTCCAGCTTGCCAAAAACAGAATTCCCTGGCTGCTTATTTTAATGCTGTCCAGCACCATCACCGGAGGGATTCTCGTGAGATATGAAAATGCCTTTGCGGCGATTCCTCTTCTGGTGAGCTTTATCCCCATGCTCATGGATACGGGAGGAAATTCCGGAAGCCAGAGCAGTACCATGATTATCCGTGGTATGGCGGTGGGGGAAATTGAGCCGACGGATATTCTCCAGGTAGTCTGGAAGGAAATTCGTGTTGGAATGATGGTTGGCGTGGTCCTGGCTGTGGTGAATTTTGTGCGGCTGATGATTCAGTACCCCGGCAACACTATGATTTGCCTGACCGTGGTGCTCAGTGTATTCTGTACGGTGGTTGTGGCCAAGACCATCGGATGTACGCTGCCTATCGGCGCGAAAGTATTAAAGTTAGATCCGGCGATCATGGCATCTCCGATGATTACAACCATTGTGGATGCCGTAAGCCTTATGGTATATTTCAATCTGGCCTGTCATCTGCTTAATATGGCTGTTTAGGCAGTCCAAAGGAGTTGCTGTCGCCTGTGTTTTTGCACGGCGGCCTGCACATGGAACGTGCAGATCTGGCTGAACTGCCGCAAAGAATTTAATAACAGGAGAAAAAATATGGGAAAAGTAAGGACGAGATTTGCACCCAGCCCCACAGGCCGGATGCATGTGGGAAATTTGAGAACGGCTCTTTACACGTATCTGATTGCAAAACATGAGGGCGGGGACTTTATTCTCCGCATTGAGGATACTGACCAGGAGCGCTATGTGGAAGGCGCGGAGGAAATCATTTACCGCACTCTGGCAAAGACAGGCCTGATTCATGATGAAGGTCCTGATAAGGACAAGGGCTATGGCCCCTACGTCCAGAGCGACCGCCAGAAGGCCGGAATTTACATGGAATATGCAAAGAAGCTGGTGGAAAAAGGCGAGGCCTATTACTGCTTCTGTACCCAGGAAAGACTGGATTCCTTAAAGAAGAATGTAAACGGCGAAGAGATCATGGTATATGACAAGCACTGCTTAAGTCTCACAAAGGAAGAAGTGGAGGCTAACCTGAAGGCAGGAATGCCCTTCGTCATCCGCCAGAATAACCCCAGGGAAGGAACCACTACCTTCCACGATGAAATCTACGGGGATATCAGTGTGGATAATGCAGAGCTGGATGACATGGTGCTGATCAAATCCGATGGGTATCCCACATACAATTTTGCCAATGTGGTGGATGACCATTTAATGGGAATTACCCATGTGGTTCGTGGAAATGAATATCTGTCTTCCTCTCCCAAGTACAACCGTTTATATGAGGCTTTCGGATGGGAGGTTCCGATTTATGTTCATTGTCCTACCATCACAAATGAGGAACATAAGAAATTAAGTAAGAGAAGCGGCCACTCCTCCTTTGAAGATTTGCAGGAGCAGGGCTTTCTGACTGAGGCCGTGGTAAATTTTGTTGCCCTTCTTGGGTGGTCTCCCGCGGGTAATGACGAATTTTTTACCCTGGAAGAGCTGGTAAAAGAGTTTGATTACCACAATATGAGCAAATCCCCGGCAGTTTTTGATATGACAAAGCTCCGCTGGATGAACAGTGAATATTTAAAGAGGATGGATCCGGATCGTTTCTACGAAATTGCAGAGCCTTATCTTAAAAAGGTGATTAAAAAGTCTCTGGATTTAAAGAAGATCGCGGCCATGGTAAAAACAAGAATTGAGGTGCTGCCGGATATCGAGAGCCAGGTGGACTTCTTCGAGACTCTTCCGGAATATGATCCGGAAATGTATGCCCATAAAAAAATGAAGACCAACCGGGAAAATTCGCTGGAAACTTTAAAAGAAGTGCTTCCGATTCTGGAAGCCCAGGAGGATTATTCCAATGATGCTCTCTATGAGGCTCTTTCTAAGTACGTGTCAGAAAAAAATCTTAAGACGGGCTTTGTGATGTGGCCTATCCGTACAGCTGTATCCGGAAAGCAGATGACTCCGGCCGGCGCAACGGAAATTATGGAGATCATCGGCAAAGAAGAGTCCATTGGGAGAATCAAAAAGGGAATTGCTCTTTTGGAGGCTTAGATAAAAGGAAAGTACAATTTATAATGAAGTTCAGTAGTGCACAGGAATCAGCGCTTTCCCATAAGGACGGCCCGATGATGGTTTTGGCCGGACCTGGTTCGGGAAAGACCACTGTAATTACACACAGGATAAAAAAATTGCTGGAGCAGGGCGCAAGCCCCTCCGGCATTCTTGTGATTACATTTACGAAGGCGGCGGCCGGGGAAATGAAGGACCGGTTTTCCGGTCTGATGAGACAGGAAGGCTGTCAGGGGGAAAAAGGCGACTGGTCAAGGGTGAGCTTTGGGACTTTTCATGCCATCTTTTACCAGATTTTAAGGCTGGCTTATGGATTCCGGCCGGGAAGTGTGCTGGGGGAAGAGGAAAAGCGGCGGTTTTTTAAAGAATACATAAACCGGTCGGAGTTTGAAGTGGAGGATGAGGGAGAATTTATTGCCTCCCTGGTCAATGAGATCAGTTATGTGAAGGGGAACCGCCTGGACCTTGACTGCTATTATTCCTGCAACTGTCCGGAGGAGTGGTTTAAAAAGCTATATCAGGAATATGAGGATATGCTGGGAAAGATGGGAAAGATCGATTTTGATGACATACTGACCATGTGTTATGAACTGTTCCTGGAACGGAAGGATATTCTTAAGGCATGGCAGAAGAAATACCGGTATATTCTGGTGGATGAGTTCCAGGACATCAACAGGATCCAGTATGAGATCGTGAAGATGCTGGCGGAGCCGGAGAATAATCTGTTCATTGTCGGAGATGACGATCAGTCCATTTACAGGTTCCGCGGGGCCAGGCCGGAAATTATGCTGGGCTTTGAAAAAGATTTTCCCGGAACAAAACGGGTTCTTCTGGCTGAAAATTACCGTTCTTCCAGGGAAATTGTGGAAGCTTCTCTCCGGCTGATCTCCCACAACCGGGTACGGTATGAGAAGGATCTGATTCCTGTCCATGGCCCGGGAAGACCGGCTGATGTGACGATATATGAAAATCCTCTTCAGGAAACCGAGGAGGTGGCGAGAAGAATCCGGCAGTATGCCGATGCCGGATACGGGTATGGGGATATGGCGGTTTTATTCCGTACCGGAAATGCATCCGGACTTCTGGCGGAAAAGCTTATGGAATACAACATTCCCTTTTTTATGCGGGATACGTTTCCGAATCTGTACAGTCACTGGATTGCCAGAGACGTTTTTTCTTATCTGGCTCTTGGAATGGGGAGCAGGAGGAGGAGTGATTTTTTCCGGATCATGAACCGTCCAAAGCGATATTTTTGCCGGGT
>CANRXD010000275.1 GCA_947643685.1 uncultured Clostridium sp.
CCATGGATTCGGCGCCCGCGGACCGCACGGACATCATCGAGGAAGCCAGGAAACGTATGGCTGTTTACCAGGAGTTCGCGCCTGCGGATATGACTGAGGAGCAGATTAAGGAAACCATTGAGGGCGTGCTGAAAGAACTTGGAATCGAGACTGCCGCACCAAAGGACAAGGGAAAGATTATGAAGGTTTTAATGCCCCTGGTGAAAGGAAAGGCGGACGGAAAAGTGGTAAATGAGGTTCTTGCAGGGATGATGAAATAAAGGCGAATCGTTATAGAGAGGAGGAGTTTTCATTGTATAGAGAACAGATTGATAAATATATTGACGCACACAGGGCCGAAATGCTGGAGGATATCATAAAGCTTTGTGAAATCGACAGTGCAAAGGGGTCTTACCGCCCCGGGAAGCCATATGGTCAGGGATGTTTTGAAGCCCTCCATGAGGCTCTCCACATCGGGGAGGGCTATGGTTTTCCCATCAACAATTATGATAACTATGTGGGAACCATTGACCTGAATAATGAAGAAAGGCAGCTGGACATTTTGGCCCATCTGGATATTGTTCCGGCGGGAGACGGCTGGACGGTCACAGAGCCCTTCGCGCCCGTGGAAAAGGACGGAAAGCTTTATGGCCGCGGAACGGCGGATGATAAGGGGCCTGCCGTTGCCGCCCTCTATGCCATGCGGGCAGTGAAGGAGCTGGGGATTCCTGTAAAGAAGAACGTGCGCCTGATTCTGGGGACGGATGAGGAATGTGGAAGTTCCGATATTGAACACTATTACAGTGTGGAGAAGGAAGCGCCCATGACCTTTTCTCCGGATGCCAGCTTCCCTGTCATCAACATCGAAAAGGGCAGCCTCCACGGAAAATTCACCGCCGAATTTGAAAAAAGCGAGGCGCTGCCCCGTATGGTATCCTTTAAGAGCGGAACGAAATCCAACGTGGTGCCTTCCAGGGCAGAGGCATTGTTCGAGGGCCTTGACGGCTCCGATACGGAGGCCTTTGCACATACGCTGGAAGAAGAGCTTGGAATCCGCTTTGACGTAACTTCTGAAGACGGCTATATGAAGATCGAGGCTTTTGGCGAAAACGGCCACGCTTCCACTCCCTGGAAAGGGAAAAACGCTCTTACAGGTCTTCTGGCCCTGATTGAAAAGCTTCCGCTTGCGGAATGCGGGCAGCTTGAGAAGGTAAAAGCACTCAATGCGCTGATGCCTCACGGAGACTGGCTCGGAAAGAATCTGGGGATTGCCATGGAGGACGAAATCTCCGGAACCCTTACACTGGCTTTCAGCATTCTGGAAATCAATGGGGAGAGCCTTAAGGGCGAATTCGACAGCCGCTGCCCCATCTGCTCCAATGTGGAAAATACATTGAAGCCGGCTAAAAAGAACATGAAGGCCCATGGCATTCTTTTAAACAACGATTCCATGAACCCGCCTCATCATGTATCCGGCGATTCCGAGTTTGTTCAGACACTTTTAAAGTGCTATGAGATGTATACGGGAAACAAGGGCGAGTGCGTGGCAATCGGCGGCGGAACCTATGTCCATCACCTGAAAAATGGTGTGGCCTTTGGTGCTTCCATGCCGGAAACGGAAAACCACATGCACGGCCCCGATGAGTTTGCCGTGATTGACGAGCTTCTTATGAGCGCGAAAATCTTCGCGCAGGTGATTGTGGAGCTTTGCTGTTAGGGAAAAGTAATGAATGCAACGATGGGCAAAGGAAGGCTGTTTTAGCAGCCGCACATCGGCGCACAAAGCGGACAAGCTCCTCATGAGCGAGAGGGTGGGGGAGTTTGCCCGCTTTGTTCTTATAGGGCAGAATCGGCATTTAATTTTTTCCATAATGTGGATCGTGAGATTCCAAGCTGTCTGGCAGTTTCTGCGCGGCTTCCGTGATTTCTTTCCAGACACAGATGAATAAGCTCCGTTTCCATGGTTTCCAGGGTCCCGGGAGCGACTGAAAATCCATGGACGGGAACGGGGGAGGTTAAGTCCTCCATGCATTCCCTGACAGGGATATGCCGGCCCTGCTGAAGGATGGTATAGCGGTGAATGACATTTTCCAGAGAGCGTACGTTTCCAGACCAGGCATTGGCTGACAGGAAGGCTCTGTCTTCTTCTGTCAGAACCGGAAGTTCCAGATGATACCGGCCGGCATATTTCTTTAAAAATACATTGACCAGAGGAAGAATATCTTCTTTCCGTTCCCGGAGGGGAGGCAGACGGAGGTTTAAAACATTGAGACGGTAATAGAGATCTGCACGGAAACGGCCGGAGGCAATTAATTCATCCATCTGTACGTTAGAAGCAGAGAGAATCCGGATATCCACAGCGAGGTTCTTCTGAGAACCGATCCGGCGAATTTCTTTTTCCTGTATGGCACGCAGCAAAACTCCCTGGACCTGAATGGGGAGAGAATTGATTTCATCAAGAAAAAGAGTTCCGCTTTGGGCCAACTCAAAGAGCCCGGGTTTTCCGCCGCGCCTGGCTCCGGAAAAGGAACCCTCTTCGTATCCGAACAGCTCACTTTCCAGTAAAGGCTCAGGGATGGCGGCACAGTTTACTGCAACAAAGGGTGCATTTTTGCGGATGCTGGCGTTGTGAATGCTCTGTGCAAACATTTCCTTTCCTGTTCCGTTTTCTCCTGTGATGAGAATATTGGCATCTGTGGCGGCATATAAAGCCGCTTTTCTTTTGGCGTTCCGTATGGCGGAGCTGTTTCCCATAATATCTTCAAAATGAAAGCGGGCGGACAGTCCCTTGTCCCGCAGGGCGGCCCGAACCTGCTGTTCCTGATTCTGGATATCCATGATGTTATGGAAGGAGACAGTCAGGCGCTTTTGGCCTTTGGAATGGGTGCCGCGTTTTTTGACCAGGTACTTATGATCCCGGACAGAGAGAACCTTTTCCGGCTGAGAATCTTCAAAGAAAAACTGGAGCATAGCCTTGTTAAACCAGGAGGGAGACAGCCGGGATATGGACTGATTCAAAATGGTCTCTTCCTTTGCAGCAAGAATGTGCAGCATTTCCTGATTGGCAAGGATTACGGTCTGGTTTTCCAGTACCAGGATGCCTTCGCTGATTAAGGATGTGGCATTCCAGAAGGTTTCCAACTGAAGGCGTTCCCGGCTGTGAGCGTTTATGATGGTCAGGGCCTGTAAGATGGCCCGCTCCAGAGAACGGGCGCTGGTGCTTGCAAAGCAGACGGGAATGCCGACATTTTTTCCAGTACGAACCCCCAGAGTGCCTCCTCCCACCATGGCATCCATACCATCGCTTTTTCCTTCTGAGATCCGCTTTTCAATATCTTCAGCGGAGCGGAAAGAGTAGAAACGCAATTCTTTCAAATCAAGAACCCGTTTTAATACATCAATCTTATAATTTCTTCCATAATCCATGTAAATTAAAAGTCCGATTCGTTTCCCGTATACCATAGCGGTCTCCAGGGATTCCAGCAGATCCAGATCATCCGGTTCTGCACGCAGGACCACAATATCGGGAAAGTTGGTTTCGATAATG
>CANRXD010000276.1 GCA_947643685.1 uncultured Clostridium sp.
ACGATCAGAAGTCCGAGGCCCTGATTCCGGTTCTCAATAAAGAAATGCCCTTAAAGGCTCATGCCCATCAGGCCAATGATCTCTGCACCGCTCTTCGTATCGCAAAAGAATTCGATCTTAACATCACTCTTGAGCACGTAACCGAAGGCCATCTGATCACAGAAGAGCTGGTAAAAGAAAATGTACCGCTGGCTGTCGGCCCCACTCTTGGACATGCCTCCAAATTTGAGCTTCAGAACAAGACCTGGGAAACCCCGGGCATTCTTGCAAAAGCCGGCTGCCATGTTTCCATCATCACAGACGCTCCTGTTATTCCGCTTCATTATCTTCCCTTATGTGCGGGCATGGCTATGAAGGCAGGAATGGATGAATATGACGCTCTTCGCGCCATTACAATCAATCCGGCAGAACATATCGGTATCGCCGACAGAGTTGGTTCTCTGGAAGAGGGCAAGGATGCCGATATCGTAGTGATGGACGGCACACCGTTCACCGTAGAGGGTATTGTAAAACATGTATTCATCAATGGCGAAGAAGTTTAAGTTTTAAAGCCAAAAAAATGCAAAACCCGGGGATTTAAAAATCCCCGGGCGTTTCATTTCATCCTTAATCCATCTCTTCAAAAATCGGTTCAATGGGGTCTCCATGCTTTTCATTTCCCACTGCCACTTCATTAATTTCAGTAAGGAGTCCTGAACTGTTCACTTTATACTTGTTTCCGTCTCTGTCTTTTACGGTTGTGTTCTTGGAAACACGGCCGGAGGTATTAACTACATAAGTATGATATCCTCCGCCGGAAGCCGGTAAGCTCACAAGAATATAGCGGCTGTCACTGTCTGCTTCCTGACGTTTTCCCATATAATAAAGGTAATTATTCTTTACACCGGTCACACCGCGCCCCGCATACGTTCCCTCATTAAAATAGAAGGTGCTCTTGCTTCCGTCTCCCTCTTCCACTGTCCGTTTCCCTTTTAATGCGGTTTTGGAAGACTCATCAAAGTAATATGAAGTATATTCCCCTGTATCGCCGATCTCCACCTTATGAAGCCCCTTCACAGGGTTTCCCTTCTGGTCGAACAGATAGTTCTTTCCGTCCACACGCACAAAATCATTGGTGGATGCTTCTCCGTGCTTCGGCCCGACTTTCGGAACTCCTTCCTTATTAAAATAATACCAGACCACCGGCTCGTCCACATTGTCCTGGAGCCGTTCCGGCGGCTCTAAAGACAGCCATCCGGAGATTGCGGAACCTAATGTGGTATTTTTAATCCCTTCCTCCGCGAAATATCTCCAGTCCTCAATGGAATCAGAGCTTGCCGTATCCGGCTCCCCTTCCATATAGACCCATCCTGTCTGCATCTGCCCCTTCTCATTAAAGCAATAATACTTCCCATCAATCCTGCTGACACGGTAATCTCCACCGTCCCCTGTCTCAGGAGAATATTTTTTTCCGCTGGCGGCGAAATAATACCAGTACATTCCGTCATCGCTTTCCGGTCCGTATCCATAATCGTCATCCTCATCGCTCTCAGGCGCCTCCAGATATCTCCAGCCGGTTTTCACGGCGCCGTCAGACCCCAGATAATAAATCCCGTCATCTGTCCATCCGGTCTGCATGATTCCCTCGGAATCAAACAGATAATTTTTTCCGTCGATTTTCTTCCAGCCATCCTTCACAAGCTTTCCGCTGTTTCCAAAGTAAAACCACTCCTGTTCCCCATTATCATCATAAAGAGGCTGGGTTTTTATCCATTTATTTGTAACCATAATGCCGTTGGCATCCACATAATATTCTCCGTCTGCCCAGCAGTTTATAGCCATCTCTCCGCTGTTGTTAAGATAACGCCAGAGGTTGTCCGCTCCTTTTCTCCACTCTCCGGTCACGCGGTTCCCGTTATTATCCAGATAAATCCAGGTATTGTTGGACATGGACCAACCTTCCGCAGCGTAAGCGTTCATCGTTAAAACTCCCAGACTCATTACGGCAGCCGCAGTCAGTATCTTCCAGTTCTTTCTCTTCATACATCCATCTCCTCATCACTGCGTCAATTTTTGTATACCCCTGTCGGGCATACTATGTTATCATTCACGGGGTATGGAAAACCGGGCGGACGCCCGATACTTCCTGTCCACCGTAAGCAGGCAAAAAGATGCCCCCTGAAAAATAACCATACTACATCTGGGTTTATTCTACCAGTATACTATAAATAATTCAAGATAAATAATCTTTCAATTCTCTTACAATCCCCCGTATCCCCACAGGCGTAACCGTTCAGATAGCCTGAACCGTTACCCGCAGGCTCCATTTGACAGCCGCTTCCATATCACGTATAATGTCCACATGAGAAACCCGGGCGCAGACGGCGCCTGTTCAGGACAACAAAAAGTCTTAAATTAACAAAGAAAGTGACGGTATCAGACGATGTGGACAGCAGACGGATGGAACGACTATGAAATCATTGACTGCTCAGGGGGAGAGAAACTGGAACGCTGGGGAAAATATATTCTGGTGCGCCCGGATCCGCAGGTGATCTGGGACACAGAAAAAAAGGCCCCGCAGTGGAAAAAGAGAAATGCCCACTACCACAGGAGCCCAAAAGGCGGCGGGGAATGGGAATTTTTCAGTCTCCCGGAGCAATGGAGCATCCATTATAAAGACCTGACCTTCCAGCTCAAGCCCTTCAGCTTCAAGCATACAGGACTATTCCCGGAACAGGCAGCCAACTGGGACTGGTTCGGAGAAAAAATCCGTCAGGCAGGACGCCCCATAAAGGTTTTGAACCTGTTTGCATACACCGGAGGGGCAACACTTGCCGCTGCCAGGGCAGGCGCTTCTGTGACCCATGTGGACGCCTCCAGGGGTATGGTAACCTGGGCCAGAGAAAATGCAAAATCCAGCGGCCTGGAGAATGCTCCGATTCGCTGGATCATAGACGACTGTGTAAAATTCGTAGAGCGGGAAATCCGCCGGGGCAGTCACTACGACGCCATAATTATGGATCCGCCGTCATATGGCCGGGGTCCAAAAGGAGAAATCTGGAAAATCGAGGATGCCATATTCCCGTTTATAAGGGTGTGCGAGAATCTTCTTTCCGCCAATCCTTTATTTTTCCTCATCAATTCCTATACCACCGGCCTGGCGCCCTCCGTCCTTACTTATATGCTTGGAACGACAGTACAGCAAAAACTGGGCGGTGTGGTACGAGCCGATGAAATCGGCCTTCCCGTGACCGCTTCCGGCCTTGTGCTGCCCTGTGGCGCCTCCGGGCGCTGGGAAGCGGACTGTTAAATGTGAACTGTTGTTGTTACCAACACTTACATAAAGTTTCTTAACAGGCATTGTAGAATATTCTCTTCAATAGTATAATGAAACTGCATCGTAAAAATAGTAACAGTTCAGCCCTGCATCTTCTTGCCCGCGTACCGCGGACAAGAAGCGCCGGGCGTCCGCCCTATGAATATTCAGGGTGAAAAATGCTTATGAAAACAAGTTTTCAACGCTTTTTTCGCTCTAAATCT
>CANRXD010000277.1 GCA_947643685.1 uncultured Clostridium sp.
GGATGGATAACAGCAACGGGGATATCTCCGTTGTTCCAATCCTTGATGTCCTGGCTTGTTTTTATTTCCCTCACAGAAAAACGATTCTTGATTCTCTGCAAATCGTGGTTGTACCAATAAGCCACCAACACAGGTTTTCCGTTAGCACCCTCAATCAAATCCTCAAGGGCATCCAGTTTTCGGTCATGGATATGAATGACCTCTTTTTCTTCGTTATAGACGGCACCATTTGCCATCTGAAGAAGTTTGCCCAGACATGCCCGGCCTGGTTTTTATGATACTGGTTGAACCGGCGGATCAGATCAAACACCAGGGCGATCATGTGCTCTGAAACAGCAAGGCCATAGGCGCCGGTGGCATTGGTAAGAACAGCTCCCTCCGGGAGAACCCCGGGCCTTATGTAGGGATCCGCGCCTGCGGAATTTAACTGGTACCATTCCAGATTTTCTGCGTTTTTTACCATATCAGCCGGAAGATTTCCGATCATCACATGGGCCCGCTCCACATCTTCCTTCGTCACTTTTCCTTTTTCCACATACCGGAAACAGCAGTTATACTGTCCGTCTGCGGCTCTGGACTCCAGAAATTTTTTATGCTCCTCCGAAACGGGAATCGTCACCAGAATTTCCTTCATGCAATTTGCCATTTTATTTCTCTCCTATGGGTTTTGTTGCGTCCTTTAACCACTGCCTCTCTTCTTCTGTTAAATACGAAGCCAGGGTTTCATATACTTTTTTATGATATGCGTTGAGAAGTTCCATGTCAGCCGGCTCCATCACAGAACAGTCAATGGCCTCTGTATCAATGGGTGCCAGGGTAAGCGTCTCAAACTCCATAAACTGTCCGTACATGTTCTTCTCTGCCTTTTTGCACATCAGAAGATTCTCCGTGCGGATTCCATGACTTCCTTCTATATAAAGCCCCGGCTCGTCGGAAGTAAACATGCCTTCCTCCAAAACGCAGCTGTCCTGGCGTTCCGGAACGATCCGCCACCGGAAGCCATTGGGCCTTTCATGGACATTGGAAAGGAATCCCACGCCGTGTCCCGTTCCGTGGTTGAAATCCAGCCCCCGCTTCCAGAGCGGCCCTCTGGCCAGATAGTCCAGATTTATGCCACGGCAGCCATACAAAAATTTAGCATCCGCCAGGCGAAGAGCGCCCATGAGAACCAGGGTATAATGGAGCTTCATCTCCTCACTCACAGGCCCCAGAACCAGGGTTCTTGTGACATCGGTGGTTCCCTCCAGATACTGACCGCCGGAATCCACCAGATAAAACCCTTTTGCCTCAATCACCGATTCCTCTTCCTTTGTGGCATGATAATGACACATGGCAGCATTGGCCCCAAAAGCGGAAATCGTCGGAAAGCTGGGGCAGAGATATCCCTCGTTTTCCTTTCTGAATTCCTCCAGCCGTTCTGCCGCCTCTGTCTCTGTGAGAGCGCCTTTGGGCGCCTTTTCCTTCAGCCAGTAAATAAATTTTGTAAGTGCCACCCCGTCTTTTATGTGAACCTTCCGAAGATTCTCTATCTCTGCCGGATTCTTCACCGCCTTCATCGCGGAGGAAGGATTCATGGCTTCCACGATACGGTTGCTTTCATGGATACCGGAAAACAGAGCATAATTTACCTTCCCCGGTTCTAAGAGGATAACACCTGAACGAATCGCGGACGTTTCCTCATAAATTGCTTCATAGGGCTTTACCTGAACGCCATTTTCTTCCATATAGCTGCTTAATGTGCTGTCAAAACGGCTGCTGTTAATGAACAGACGGATGGCGTTTTTTTCTATTATCATATGTGCTGCCGGAAGTACATTTCCGTTTACCGGATTCATGCGAATATTTAAAAGCCAGGCAATATCATCCAGGCCCGAAAGAATATGATGGGTCGCGCCGCAGGCTTCCATCTTCTTACGCAGCCGTCCAATTTTACTTTTTGCATCTTCTCCCGCGTACTCAGTTCCAAGAATCCACACTTTTGGCACTGTAAGTTCCGGCCGTTCGCTCCAGATCTCTCCCACAAGGTCATATTGTACGGACACAGAAGCATGCTTTTTCTCCAGAATTTTCATAAATGCCCGGCCCACTTCCGTGTTTACCACACGTCCGTCCATTCCGAGAATTCCTCCCTCAGGAAGATGTTCCTCCAAAAATTCAAAAACGGTCGGAACGCCCTCGTTCCCCATCCGCATCAACTCCGTATCCTGGCCCTTCAGCTGCTTTTTGGCCTGCACAAAATAGCGGCCGTCGGTCCAGAGACCGGAAAAATCCTTTGTGACCACCATAGCTCCGGCAGAACCGGTAAAGCCGGAAATAAAGGCCCGGCAGCCAAAGTATGCTTCCACATTTTCAGAGTCATGGAAATCAGAGGACGGAATATAGTAGGCATCCATTTGATGCTGTTCCATCTGCGCTCTGAGTTTTTGCAAACGCTCATTTGCCATTTTTCATTTCCCTCCGTTGTTTTTTGTTTCCTTTTCTTATAAAAGCGGCACTCCTGCCTGCTCTGCCATTTTAAGGACTTCCTTTGGCCAGATGGAAGCCTGAATTTCACCGATATGAGCCTTCCTTAAAAAGAACATACAGATTCTTGACTGGCCGATGCCCCCTCCGATGGTACAGGGAAGTTCTCCCTTTAACAGGGCCCTCTGAAAATCCAGCCGTTCTCTTTCCTCGCAGCCTGCAGCCTTTAACTGTCTCTTTAAGGATTCCTCGTCCACACGGATTCCCATGGAACTCAGCTCCAGGGCAATGTCCAGAACCGGATAATATACAATAATATCTCCGTTTAATTCCCAGTCGTCATAGTCCGGCGCACGGCCGTCATGGCGTTCGCCGGAATTTAAGGTCTTACCGATCTGCTCAATGAAAACAGCGCCATAAAGCCGCGAAATCTCATATTCTCTCTCCTTAGGCGTCATATCCGGATACATATCCTCAAGAGCCTGAGAGGTAATAAATTCAATATGATCCGGCAGCACATGACCAATGTAATCATATTCATAGGCCATATAGTCCTCCGTAATTTTCAGAGTCTTATACACTGCCTTCACCGTATTTTCCAGGGTCTCTCTGTTCCGCTCCTCCTTAAGAATCACCTTCTCCCAGTCCCACTGATCCACATAAATGGAATGGATGTTATCGGTATCCTCATCCCGGCGGATGGCGTTCATATCCGTGTAAAGTCCCTCCCCTGGTCCGAATCCATACTGTTTTAAAGCGTAGCGCTTCCACTTGGCCAGAGAATGGACGATTTCTGCCTGACGGTTTCCTTCTTTAATATCAAAACCCACGGGACGCTCCACCCCGTTCAGATTATCATTCAGGCCTGATTCCGGGGTAACAATCAGGGGAGCCGACACACGGGTTAAATTTAACTGCTTGGTCAGCTCCTTCTGAAAAAAATCCTTTACGATCTTTATTGCAATCTGTGTTTCCCGCAGATCAATCTGCGGCCTGTACCCTTCTGGTATAAAAAAATCCATATCTTTATTCCTTCCCA
>CANRXD010000278.1 GCA_947643685.1 uncultured Clostridium sp.
TTCCACCATCTTACCCTCATCAAACTCCACATCCAGGGTTTCTGCAAACGTATTTACCAGGCGAATCATTCCCATGTCCCCAATAAAAATTCCTTCTCCCTTATCTACCGGAATCCCATGCTGATTGCGGATTTCCCAAGCGATCTGATAGTTATTTCTGATTTGCATCACCTTATCGCCTGTCCGGAACACTGTCTGCCCCGATTCTTTTTCCGGTTTATCCGGAGCCGGGGGATTGAATTTTTCCTGAAGCACTTTATTCAGCTGCTCTACCCCCAGAGCGCCTTTTCGCATGGGTGTCATAATCTGAATTTCAAGGGGTCTGGCGCCCACATACCCAGGAAGCTTATCCTGTATCAGAACCATCATATCTTTAATGATATCTGACGGACGCTCTCTGCGGATAAACAGAAAGTCTCTGCTCCGCTTTTCCAGAGGGACCCGCTCTCCCCCATTTATTTTATGGGCATTTACAATAATATCGCTCTGAGCCGCCTGGCGGAAAATCCGCGTCAGCTGCACCACCGGGAATTTTCCCGACTCAATCATGTCCTTAAGCACATTTCCCGGCCCCACACTTGGCAGCTGGTTCACATCTCCCACAAGGATCAGCCTGGTTCCCACATTGACGGCTTTTAAAAGCGAACTCATCAAACTGATATCCACCATGGACATCTCGTCAATGATAATCACATCCGCATCCAGAGGGTTCTGTTCATTTCTCTCAAAGTGCATTCCCTCCAGGCGGCTTTCTGCAGAATTTTGTCCTGCGGCCCCCGGTCTGCCGTTCTCCGTCGCCGGGATTCCTGAAAGTTCCAGCATCCGGTGTATGGTCCGCGCTTCGTATCCTGTGGCTTCCGTCATTCGTTTTGCCGCACGCCCTGTGGGGGCTGCCAGTAAAATCTCCATTTCAGCCTTCTCAAAATACCGAATGATGGTATTAATTGTGGTTGTCTTCCCGGTTCCCGGCCCTCCGGTAATAATAAGAAGTCCATTGTTCACCGCTTCAATCACTGCCTGCTCCTGAAGGGCATCCAATTCCATCTGTTCATCGGCGGTGATTTCCAAAATCCGTTTTTTGATCTGTTCTTCTGGCACTGTGTCCCGGATATTGAGATCATGAAGCATCCTTGCTGTATTTAATTCCATATAGAAAAACTGGGCCGGATAGACAATCCGTTTGTTGTCTTTCTCCTTCACCACAAGTTTTTTCTCCATTTGAAGGTCGACCAGATGCTTTTCCATATCCCCCGGCTCCACCTTTAAAAGCTCTGCCGCGTTGGCAAAGAGCTCCTCCTCCGGAAGATAGGTATGCCCGTTTCCCACCGCCTGCAAAAGCGTATAAAAAAGTCCGCTTTTAATCCGATAGTCAGAATCTGTAAAAATTCCGACTTTAGCAGCAATTTCATCGGCAATCTTAAACCCCACACCCCGGATATCATCCGAAAGCTGATATGGATTCTCCTGAATCACAGAATACATCCGCTGGCCATAATGCTGGTAGATTTTTACCGAAAGATTCATGGAAATTCCATACTGCTGTAAGAAAAGCATGGCCTGACGCATATCCCTTTTTTCTTCCACCTGGGCGCTGATATCCATAGCCATCCGCTCACTGATTCCTTTCACCTCAGAAAGCCGTTCCGGCTCTTCTTCCATAATCCGAAAGGTATCCGCCTTGAATTTTTTTACAATTCTTTTGGCCAAAGCGGCTCCGACGCCTTTGATGGCACCGGAGCCGAGATATCGTACTATTGCCAGCGTATCTTCGGGAGCCTTTACTTCATAGCTCTCCACTGCAAACTGCTCGCCATAAATGGAATGTTCTACAAGCTGTCCCGTTGCCTCGATGCGTTCCCCCTCCACAATATACGGAAAAGTCCCCACCAGAATATATTCTTCCCTGCCATCGGTGACACTTAAAACCGAGTAGCCATTCTCATCATTGCGGTATTTTATTTTTTCAACATAACCTGCTACTACTGCCATGGTTTACGCTTGTCCCTCATTTTGCAAAAGCCGCTTTACTTTTCGGAGCTCTTCCCTCCATGGGCAAACTCGATGAATTTACCGGTGCCTATCGCCACGGCTGTCAAAGGCTCCTCCGCGATCATAGTGGTAATTCCGGTCTTCTCCTCAATCAGGGCGTCCAGTCCGGAAAGAAGAGACCCGCCTCCTGTAAGAACAATGCCACGGTCAAATATATCAGCAGCCAGCTCCGGCGGAGTGCGCTCCAGAACATTATGCACAGCATCTACAATCTGCATTGCCGGCTCTTTTAATGCCTCCAGGGTCTCGTCAGAAGTTACAACAATAGTCTTGGGAAGTCCTGTTACCAGATTTCTTCCGCGGACCTCCATAGTAACCAGCTCCGGACGGCGGTATGCCGCACCGATATTGATCTTGATTTCCTCGGCCGTCCTTTCTCCGATTAAAAGATTATGCTTCTTTCTCATGTAGCGGACCAAAGACTCGTCAAAGTCATCTCCGGCCGTCTTAATAGAAGTGCTCACAACGGTACCGCCCAAAGATATCACAGCAATATCCGCAGTACCTCCGCCGATATCAACAATCATATTTCCGCACGCCTTAGCGATATCGATTCCGGCGCCAATGGCCGCCGCCACCGGTTCTTCAATGATGCAGACTTCACGGGCACCTGCCTGGTAAGTAGCGTCCTCAACTGCTTTTCTTTCTACCTCTGTGGCCCCGCTGGGAATGCACACGGCAATTCTCGGTTTTCTTAAAGTTCTCTTTCCCACTGCCTTGTCGATGAAATATTTTAACATTTTTTCTGTAACAGTATAATCTGAAATAACACCATCTTTTAAAGGTCTTATAGCTACAATATTACCTGGTGTTCTACCTAACATCCTTCTAGCTTCTTGCCCTACTGCTAAAACATCACCTGTAATATTATCTATTGCAACAACAGAAGGTTCTCTTAAAACAATTCCTTTTCCTTTTACATATGCAATTACTGTTGCTGTACCTAAATCTATTCCTATATCTTGTCCAAAACCAAACATTGATATCTATCCCTTCTAAAGTGTTTTTATTTATTGTATCTTTTTTGTTACAAAATCATTACAATTATATTACACCTTTAGAAAAATATCAATACATTTTTAGTAACTAACAGAAAATTTTAATAATTTGCAAATTAACTTCTTTAAAATTAATATAAAACTATCTTTATATCTACTGATGTCATTAAAATATTACAAAACTATTTCTTTTTTCCATATTTTGTAGTATAATTGTAATGTAGGTTTTAAAAGGAGGGATTCTTATGTGGCAAGTTTGGTTAATTATTTCAGGTGTATTTTTTGTATTAGAAATGATGACAGTTGGATTTTTAGTATTTTGGTTTGGCATTGGAGCACTAATTACTGCAATTGTTAGTATTTTCACAGATAATATTATTATTCAAACATCAGTATTTGTAATTAGCTCTACTTTATTACTATTTTTAACAAAGCCACTTGTAAAAAAACT
>CANRXD010000279.1 GCA_947643685.1 uncultured Clostridium sp.
TAATAATCATAATACATTTCCTCCTCATGATCAAAAAGTGAGTCAGGGCATGCGGCCGGCCCATGGAAAAGCGATTCTGGATGGCCGTATGCGATAACGGTTCAGAGACAGTCTGAATTGCGGCATAAAAAACCGGTGTCTGCTGCGTGCAAACACCGGCTCCGTTTTGCTCCTGTTATTGGTGGAAATTCGGAGAGGATTGATTCACACAGCAAAAGCAGTCCGCGCTGGTAAAATAGCCCGGAAAGTAATAGAAGAAATAAGATGTACTGGATGTCAGATTCTTCATGGATGCCGTGTCCTTTCTGAATTTTTTGTGACTGTCCGGATTCTGCCAAACAGTCATGACCGCTCCAACGCTGAGCTGTGCGAAGACGGGGTCACGAAGTGACATCTTTCACTCCCGTTTTCTGCACATCCCCCGGAGGGTTCACAGGCCCCCCCCTTTCATTCATGGTGATGCCTTAAGCAGGGCATGGGGGGGGTACTGTGAACATCATAACGCCAACGGGAGCGTTTGTCAATAAAAAAGTTTAATAATTTAAAGCGTAACTGTGGAGGCAATGATTTCCACACAGGTTTCAATGCCAAGTTTCCCGCTGTTTAAGCACAGGTCATAATTTTTAGGCTTACCCCATTCATTGCCGCTGTAATACTGGTAGTATTCCAGGCGTTTTTTGTCAATAGCCCTGATTCTGGATTCCATTTTTCTTGCGTCCGCGTCTGCCTCCCGCTCAAGGGACAGCAGCCGTTCTATCCGCTTTTTCAGGCTGGAACAGATGAAAACAGAAAAGGGATCATCGGCAATTACATCAGAGCAGCGTCCGATGAGAACACAGGGACCGTCCTGGGCCAGCTTTTTAATGATTTTTGACTGGATGACGAAAAGCTGGTCGGAAACAGGAATTTCATAGTGGCTTGAGAAGGGATCAATGGCGGCGTACTTGTAGTCGATCCGTTCCCGGTTTCCAATGAATTCATCATTGGCATGGAAGATTTCTTCTGCGATACTGCTGTCCTCGGAAGCCATGGAAATCAGTTCTTTGTCGTAAAACGGGATTCCCAGTTTTTTTGCAAGCCGGAATCCGATCTCACGTCCGCCGCTTCCAAATTCCCGGCTGATAGTGATTACTTTGCTCATAGATATCCCTCCTGTTTATTCAAGTTACCAGTAGTTCCATCATAACACATTTTCTGAGCTTTTCCAACAATTCTCTTTTTTTTCCAGATGTTTTCGTAACAGTTCAGCCTGGGACTTTGCACTTGCTGCAAAGTCCGTAAGAATACGTGGAGGTTGGAGAGAATCCAGCCCTTCGCCGTAGGCGAACTTTAAACGGGCCGGATTCCGTAACAGTTCAGCCGGAAGGCTGAACTGTTACGTATTTTCCTGCATAACAGGCTTCCTTCTTTTGGTTTTCGAAGTCTGGTTTTGCCGCCGCAAAGAGACTTTTTGAGGCAAAATATGTTTTTATGGATTTTTAAGGCATTTTGTGCTATTTTAAATCGTAACATAACAGAGCTGTTCAGGGAAATATCTGAACAGTTACCAATTTCAATCATACAGAAAGGCAGCTTATGAAAATCAGAGATATTTTGGCGCAGGAGAAGCCTGTGCTTTCTTTTGAAGTGTTTCCGCCCAAAAGAGATGATGCCTATGAGGTGGTGGAGAAGGCGGCTTCTGAAATAGCAAAACTTTCTCCTTCTTTTATGAGTGTAACTTACGGGGCCGGCGGCGGAACAAGCAAACATACAGTGGACATTGCGGCCGGCCTGGCAAAACATTACGGGGTCACTTCCATGGCCCATTTATCCTGTGTTTCCTCTACCAGGGAGCATGTAAGAAACATGGTGGAGCAGTTTAAGGAAAACGGAATTGAGAATATTCTGGCTCTCCGCGGGGATATTCCGGCGGACGGCCATGTGGAGAAGGATTACCGCTATGCCAGTGAGCTGGTTCTGGAACTTAAGCATATGGGAGACTTCTGCATTGGAGGGGCCTGTTATCCGGAAGGCCATCCGGAGTCTAAAAACAAGGAGGAGGATATTCTCCATCTGAAGGAAAAGGTGGATGCCGGCTGCGATTTTCTTACCACCCAGATGTTTTTTGACAATAACCTGTTTTACAATTTCCTTTACCGGATCCGGGACAAGGGAATCAGGGTTCCTGTTGTGGCGGGAATTATGCCGGTGACCAATGCCAAACAGATCAGGCGGATTCTTTCCATGTCTGAAACTTACCTTCCCATGCGGTTTAAGATGCTGTTAGACAAATTCGGCGACAATCCGGCCGCTATGAAGCAGGCGGGAATTGCATATACTACGGAGCAGATTATTGATCTGGTGGCAAATGATTTTCACGCGATTCATATTTATTCCATGAACAGGCCGGACGTGGCGGAGCAGATTAAAAAGAGCCTGTCAGAAATTATTGTTTAAAAGGGTGATTTCATGGAGACTGACAGAAGAGAGATATATCGCTATCTGGGTTATGGCATTCATCCGGTGGATGAAGAAACCAGAAGGCTGGTGGAAACATGTATGGAAGAACTGGAACAGGCAGAAACGCACAGGGCGGTAATGCGGGAGTTCCCTTTAAACATAACTGAGGACGGTCTCATTGACGGCGGATGTTTTCGCGCAAGAAGCAGGAATCTTTTAAAAAATCTGAGCGGCTGCGACAGGGTCCTTGTGATGGCAGTAACCCTGGGGGCTTCTGTGGACCGCCTTTTGCTCCGCTATGGAAAGCTTTCTGTGGCCAGAGCCGTCGTGATGCAGGCGGCGGCCTCAGCCATGGTGGAGGCCTGGTGCAATGAGGTCTGTACAGAATGGAAACAGGAATATGAGGCCAGGGGATTGTATCTGCGACCAAGATTTTCCCCCGGCTACGGAGATTTTTCTCTTTCCTGTCAGGAACAGATTTTAAATGGACTGGAGGCGGGGAAACGGCTTGGAATCACGCTGACGGAGGGGGGCCTTATGATGCCCACCAAATCGGTAACCGCCGTGATCGGGGTCAGCGCCCACAGGGAACTCTGCCCTGTGGAGGGCTGTGAAGCCTGCACGAAGTCGGACTGCCTTTATCGAAGATAAATGTTATGAGAACACTCTATGAGAGTATTCTTATGAAAAGAATGGAGGCCAGGTATGGGAATATGTGAAGAAATAAGAAAAAGACGGCTGTTTTTTGACGGAGGAATGGGGAGCCTTTTACAGGCCAGAGGCTTAAAGCCGGGAGAGCTTCCGGAAATCTGGAACCTTTCGCATCCTGACCAGATTGAACGTATCCACAGGGAATATCTGGAGGCCGGGGCTGATGTGGTGACTGCCAATACCTTTGGCCTTAACAGGTTTAAATTTAAGGAAGAGGACGGGTATTCTGTAAAGGAGATGGTGACTGCGGCCATAAGCCACGCAAGGCGGGCGGTAAAAGCTTCGGGATGCGGCTATGTGGCTCTGGATCTGGGCCCTACGGGGAAGCTTTTGGCTCCTTACGGCAGC
>CANRXD010000280.1 GCA_947643685.1 uncultured Clostridium sp.
TCCAACACTCTGAACGTAAGGGCTATTCGGGAATTTGGCGATGTTTTTGTGGCAAATGCCGACTATTTTCCCTTAAAAGACAGAAAAATCACCCTGGAGGAGCTTCAGAGACATCCCATCATGATGCTGGACCGGAAAAGCACCACCAGCGAATTCCTCCACACCCTGTTCCAGAAATCTCATCTGGATCTGGTTCCGGAAATCGAATTAAGCAGCAATGATCTTCTCATTGATCTGGCCCGCATTGGCCTGGGGATCGCCTTCGTGCCGGATTTCTGCATTCCGGAAGGCGAAAAGGATTTATATGTCTTAACGCTCACAGAAACTCTCCCAAAGCGGAAACTGATTGTAGCCTACAAGGAAACCATTCCCATCTCACAGGCAGCCAGGCAGTTCATCAGCATGCTTTAAGCCGTCACTTTCCCAGAAGTCCATAAGGCACCTGGCCACATTGTTCCGGTTCACCATCTGAAAATGCTCCCACTCCCTGGGAAATAATTCCAGATATTCTCTCCGCAAAAACCTGTCATCTAAAAGAAGAATGACTCCTTTGTCCTTCGGTGTCCGGATTACCCGTCCGGCTGCCTGAAGGACCTTATTCATTCCGGGATACTGGTAGGAAAAATCAAAACCTCTCTCCTCTGTCTCCTCAAAATATCCCTTAAGGATCTCCTGCTCCACACAAACCATGGGAAGCCCGGTTCCCACTACGATCACTCCGATGAGCCGCTCTTCCTTCAGATCAATCCCCTCAGAGAACACGCCGCCCATGACGCAGAAAGCTGCCAGGGAATGGTTTCGTTCTTTTTCAAATTCCTCTAAAAATTCCTTTTTCTCCGGCTCTCCCATTCCCTGCCCCTGTACCAGAATATCCGCTTCCAGAGCATTTTCATCAATCATTTTCATAACCTCGGCCATGTACTGGTATGAGGGAAAAAATATCATGTAATTTCCGCATTTCCCACGGACCACGGCGCGGATGTAATCTGCCACCTTCCTGTATTCTGTCTCGTTCCGTCTGGTATAACGGCTGCTGACATCGGTGGCCACCATAAGAAGTCTGTTCTCTTCCGGAAACGGAGATTTTGCATAAACAGCATAATCCTCCTGGTCAACGGAAAGCAGGGTTTTATAATATTTAATTGGAAGCAGAGTGGCTGAAAACAAAATCGTACTGTTTCCCTGCCCCATGCACCTGGAAAGAAGCCTTGCGGGATTCACGCAAAAAAGCCTCACAGAAAATCCCATGCTGCCATGGTTTTCTGCATAGATCCTGTAATGATCTCCCAGCTCTTCATATATATTTAAAAAATCCCTGAGGCAGAAATAGAAATTAAGCACCGCATCCCGCCCCGGAAACTCTGCGAAGTCCTCCATAAATGTTTCCATTTCTGAAAAGACAGCCATGGCCCCGGCAGCCAGAGAGGTCACATCCTCCAGGAGTTTCCACTCCTCACACTCCCGCTTCATGGAAAGCATCAGCTTATTCAAGGATTCCAGACGCCGGTCCAGCCTTGGGGACTTTCCCTTCACCATATGCTTTACCTCAAGGACCTCATTCTTTTCTATCTTTGCGCTGTACATCTCCCTGGCTCTGGACACCAGATTATGGGCCTCGTCCACCAAAAACAGGTATTCTCCTTTATTTCCCTCGGCAAAATAACGTTTCAGACGCACATTTGGGTCAAATACATAATTGTAATCGCAGACAATGCCGTCAGTCCAGCCTGAAATATCCAGGCAGTACTCAAAAGGACATACCTGGTATTTCTCCGCATACTCTATGATTTTCTCTCTGGTGATCTCCTGCTCCAGATGGAGAATGTCAAACACCGCCTCATTGACCCGGTCATAATGTCCCCTGGCATAAGGACAGGCCTCCGGATTGCATTCCATGCTCTCCATAAGGCAGAGTTTTTCCTTTGCCGTGATAGTCACGGAAGTAAAAAAAAGCCCCTGCTTTCGCAAAATACGGAGCGCTTCCTCTGCCACGGTTCTTGTGATGGTCTTGGCTGTCAGATAAAACAGCTTCTCCCCCTTCCCCTCTCCCATGGCCTTAACCGCTGGAAAAACCGTGGACAGGGTTTTTCCGATTCCTGTGGGGGCCTGAATAAACAGCTTCTTTTTCCTTACAATCGTTTTATATACTGCCACCACCAGATCCCTTTGCCCCTTCCGGTAAGGGTACGGAAATTCCAGCTCCTTCATTGAGGCATTCCGGACCAGCTCATGATGGTAAAGGTATCTGGCCCATTTAAAATATTCATGTGCCACATTAGAAAACCAGATTTCCAGTTCCTCTCTGGACTTGTCCTCCGAAAAACGTCTGATTTCTTCCGTTTCCAGATTACAATAGGTAATCTGGAGGCGGATGCCATCCAGATCATTGTCACAGCAGTAAAAATATCCGTAACACATGGCCTGGGCCATATGGACCGGGATGGGCTTTGTCAGCCTGGAAACGTCCATGTACATCCCTTTGATTTCGTCAACAGTGACCATTCCGTTTTCTTCAAAGATCCCGTCGGCCCGGCCCTCCACAAGAAGCTCGATCTCCTGCTCCTCGTCCTCAACGCTGTGTTTTAAGGGGACCTCTGCCCGATAACCGCTTCCCATGCGTTTTTGAATTTTTCTGTGGATTCTTCCTCCGGCCGCCATGGCATCCTTCTGTGCAGAGGCGGAGCGGCGGCTGTCAATATCCCCCGACCGCAGTACAAATTCCACCAGATTCCGGACGGAAATTTTAACCTGTTTTCTGTTTTCTGCCGTTGATATCGCTTGGTACATCTTACCATATGAGCCTTTAAATGTCAAAAAAGCATGTGCCGGGCATGCAAAAAGAAGAGCCGCCATACCTTAAAACAGTACGTTGGCTCTTCTTTTGTTCTTTTTCCTGTTCAGATAATTTTTAAGCAACTGCATCCTTCTTGGATACCTCATTCTCTTCAATAAATTTTTCCAGCTCTGCATTCTCTCCGTCATACTCAACAGTCAGTACCTTCGTAAGATCCAGACTGAGAACCCCCAGGATGGACTTTGCATCTATGATTACGCGGTTGTAGAAAATATTAATGTCAAAATCACACTCAGTTGCCTTGGATACAAAGTCTTTTGCTGCTGCGATAGAAGAGATTTTAATTTTTCTCTGCTTCATCATAACGATAAACTCCTTTACACACTGAGAAACTTTTGTTTTTCTAATTGCGTTAATTCTTTTATACCATCAGATGGAAAAACAGTCAACTGACATATTTCACTATCTTTTTTACAGTTGAAAGTTTTTTTTATGCAAAACGCTTAATTTTTATATTTTTTTCGGAGATTTTGACCGTTTCCATAAAAAAGAAGTACCCGGAGCATGTGCTCTGAACGAACGGATACTGTGGTGCATGGAAGTTTTTTGTGCCGCTGACTGTTCATGGGAGCCAGGGGTTACTGTTCACTCCATGACTAATCACTCCGCTGATTAGTCATGAGCCAATACCG
>CANRXD010000281.1 GCA_947643685.1 uncultured Clostridium sp.
CTATATTTTAGCCGGTGCAATACCAGTTGGTTCAGCTGGAAGGCTGAACTGTTACTTTTTTAATAAATTGTTCACACAGAATTAGTGAATTCCAATATGAAGTATGATATAATGTTGTTAGACTGTCGTTAGACATTATATCAGCGCATCTGGTTTCTGCGTTCACCGCAGGAATCGCGGAATTACTTTCAAGAATGATGGAGGACTGCATATGGATTACCCACTACTTAAGAAAAATTTTGAAAATCACAGATTCCATACATCTTATTTTAAATCAAAGGAAGAGGCAGCCGCCTACTTAAAAGAGAACATCCACGGGGAGCTGGTGGGCTTCGGCGGCTCCATGACGGCGAAGGAAATGGGTCTGGCAGAAATGCTAAAAGAGGATAATGAGGTGGTCTGGCACTGGCTTTCGGACATGCCCGCGGCAGAGGCCAGACGGAAGGCCATGGAATCCACCGTATATATTTTGAGCGCCAACGGAGTTGCCGAAACCGGGGAACTGGTGAACATCGACGGAACCGGGAACCGTCTGGCCGCCAGTCTGTTCGGGCCGAAGAAAGTGTATTATATTATTGGAAAAAATAAAATTGCGCCGGACCTTTCGTCCGCCATGGAACGGGCCAGAAACATTGCCTGTACAAAAAATGCCATGCGTTTTCAGGTAAAGACTCCCTGTGTGGTGAGCGGCGGCGGAAAATGCTATGACTGCAACAGTCCGGAAAGAATCTGCAACGCGTTTTTGATTCTGGAGCGCCCGTTAAACGGGATGGAAGTGGAGCTGTTGTTTGTGGATGAAGAACTTGGATTTTAAAGGAGAGGGCACATGAATATACTGTTTTTTCTGACTCCCAAAAGCGAAGTGGCGTATATTTATGACGAGGAAAGCTTAAGACAGGCTCTTGAGAAAATGGAGTACCATAAATATTCAGCTGTTCCCATTATAAGCAGGCAGGGGCGGTATGTGGGAACCCTTACAGAGGGGGACCTTTTGTGGTACATAAAAAATCAACTGAGCCTTAATCTTAAGGAGGCGCAGAGAATCCCGGTGACGGCGGTTCCGAGACGGTCTGACAACTTTCCGGTTAATGTGGACAGTAAAATGGAGGACCTGTTAGATAAGGCTATGATGCAGAATTTTGTACCGGTGCTGGACGATGATAAGTCTTTTATCGGCATTGTCACAAGAAAAGATATTATGAAATATTTCGCCAGGAATATTAAGATATCGGGCAAGAAGATAGAGGACTGAACTGTTACATGATAAAAGCGGTATACGTGAAAAAAGGAGCTGCGAAAGCAGCTCCTTTACGGTTCCGGAATTTCCAGAATGTAGCGTTCATATGCGTTTATGATGGTGGTTTCTTTATATTGCTGAATCCGGCTGGCCAGCGGATCGTAATTTAAGTGTACATGGCCGTGGACCAGATACCGGAGGCTTTGGGAATCCATCATGCGGCGGAATGCCTTAAAGCCCGTATGGGCCAGAGATGGCCCGTCTCCCAGACCATAGGCAGGGGCATGGGTTATGAGAATGTCTAATTTCTTTTTGTGTCCCGCATAGATTTTGGCCCGCAGTCTGGCAGCCCGGAAGGACATCTGGGCCTGGGTATACTGGTGCGGGCCTGGTTTGTAGCGCATGGAGCCGCCCAGGCCTGCTATTTTTAAGTCCCTGAAGCAGAAAACCTTATCTTCTATGCAAATACAGCCCTCCGGAGGAACGGTCTGGTATATTTTGTCATGATTTCCATGGACGTAAAGCACCGGTCCATGGGAAAAGGTAGCCAGAAAGGACAGATACCGGGGGTCCAGATCACCGCAGGAGAGGATCAAGTCAATTCCGTCAAGACGGCCGGGATGGAAATAGTCCCACAGGGCCGGAGCTTCTACATCTGAAATAACCAGAATTTTCATGTCAGCTTCCTTCTTTGTTTTCATGAATCCCCTGGATTTTCACCATGGGAACGGCCTCATCATACAAATCTTTTATATCGGGAATATGGCCAATGATATTATCGGCCAGCCAATCCATTTTTATTATTTCAGCAGGGGATAAAGAATCGCTTCCCTTATTTTTTAGCACATGGTTCTGATCGTAAAGGTCGCCGGAAAAGATCCGGAACTCTCCGTTTACGATTTGCTTTTTCACCAGGTCGATGAGATTTAAGGTCCGCTCCGGAACCGACTTGGAGCAGATGATATCAATCATTCCGGAGGAAATCCCCCACCAGTAATTTAAGGATTCGCCCATCCGCTCCGGCGCTGTCCGGTTCCAGTTGCCGTTTAAGATGGTCTGCAGAATCCTCTGATAGAATTTACCCCAGTGCCAGATGGCGGAGGCCAGATTTCCGCCGGTTTCGTCATCCAGGTCATAAAGTCCGTAAAGACGGGAAGAGTGCAGAGGAGCAATCATTTCGCGGCCGGAAATGTGGCTTACTTTGGCTTCTGTCAGGATTTTATTGATATTGGAGTTCTTTTCCGCGGACCATACCAGGTGGACCCAGGCTGTGGGATTTACCATTTTTACCCCCAGGGCAAAGGCATTGATACTGGCAGGGGTTCCGAAAATGGGGAAGTCGGCAATGTAACCGATGCGGTCTGTACGGGTCAGGATTCCTGCCAGCATTCCTATGAGGAACTTGGCTTCATAAAGCCGACCGTAATAGGTCCGCAGATGCCCGCTGTATGAATTTAAAGAGCAGTTTAAAATTTTAATGCCCGGATATTTGATGCCGGCTTTGATGCTGGGGCCCAAAAAACGCGGGGAGGTGGTGAAAAGCACGGTACATTCATCAGAGACAGCCTGTTCGATGGCTTTCGAGCACTGTTCATCGGTTTCGATTCCGTCGTAAACGCGGATTTTAAGTTTTTCTGCCATATTGTCTTCTAAGTAGAGGCGGCCCAGGTTGTGGCCGTAGGTCCAGCTTGAGGTCTCGGCAGTTTTGTAATAAAGGAAGCCTACGGAGAGCTTTGGAGCGGCCGGAGCGATGAGCTTTTGGATAATCACTTTTTCCGGTTCCTTTAAAAGCCGGAGGATATTTTTCTCAGGCTCTTCTTCCGGCTGCATAATCACACTCACATTTTTGTCACAGGGAAGGGCTTCCAGGTCTTCCCACAAAGGGGTGAGCTGCTTCTTTAAAGATTCCTGGGATAACTCCACCATATTTTCATAACCATATACGTTCAAATAGGCCAGAAATGCATCTCCGATGGTGATGGGGATTTTAGCGCCGCCTTTTTCTTCATAGGCTTTGGAAAAGTGTAAAAGGCAGGAAGAAAACAGCTGTTTATCCTCCACACTCCAGGGCACCCCGAAGGTTTTTGAAAGAGCGCTGCAAAGCTCATGGAAGCTGCCGGGTTTGGAAAAATAGATGGTGTTAATTCCGGTAAAACGGAAAAAATCCATATATTCGTAATAAATCCTGGATTCTTTTGTGTCATTGGCAGCGGGGATGATTCTTGTCACATAGCCG
>CANRXD010000282.1 GCA_947643685.1 uncultured Clostridium sp.
GTAAGCTCCTTTTTCACCACCCGGACCATCTGGGCATCCCGCTGGTATTGGTGGGTGATTTCCAGGATGGGCGGAGGCATGGTAGCGGAAAAGAGAGCGGTCTGCCGCTCCACCGGCGTATCCTGGAGAATGGTTTCAATATCTTCCTTCTTCAGCTGCTCGCAGTTCATGGGAAGCACCGTAACACCGTGGAGATCCTCCAGCTTCCCTGCCATTTCCCTTGTTTCCTCCGCATAAGGTCTTGCAGAATTTAAGAGCACTAAAAAAGGCTTTCCGATTTCTTTTAATTCCTTTATGGTACGGGTCTCCGCCTCATTGTAATCCTCCCGCTTTAAATCTCCGAAGCTCCCGTCTCCTGTGATGGCAATGCCGATGGTAGAATGGTCACGAATCACCTTTCTGGTCCCGATTTCCGCTGCCTGGGTAAACGGAATTTCATGATCATACCAGGGGGTCTTTACCAGCCTCTCCTCCCCGTTTTCTTCGTGGCCTGCCGCCCCCTCCACCATAAATCCAACGCAGTCAATGAGCCGGATTTTAGCGGTGATTCCATCCTCCAGCGTAATTTCAGCGGCTTCTTTCGGAATGAATTTCGGCTCTGTGGTCATAATGGTCTTTCCGGCAGCGCTTTGGGGAAGCTCATCACGGGTCAGGGCCTTTCCATGGCCTTCCGGCAGTTTTGGCAGCACCATCAACTCCATGAACCGCTTAATAAAAGTAGATTTTCCTGTGCGAACCGGGCCTACTACGCCTATGTAAATTTCTCCCCCGGTTCTGGCCTCAATGTCTTTGTATACATGGAAATTGTCCATAAAAATACCCCCTTGTTATACTGATAGAGTATATGCAGGGGGGATTTTCTTTATGTCATGGAAAAAACACGGAAATTCTTCAAAATGCATGCATTCCTCATTCTGCCAGAAATTTCGTTTCTTTATGCTTCCCATGGAAGATCGCTGTGCTCAATCCGCTTGTCGCGCATCATCAGATCCGTAACGGCTTCCCTGGCCGGTTTTCCCTCAAAAAGGACCTGATTCACTTCCTCCACAATGGGCATGGGGACATCGTACTTTCTGGAGAGAGCCAGGGCTGCCCTGGCGGAATATACCCCTTCCACCACCATCTGAACTTCCTTCATGGCTTCCTCCATGGTATAACCCTTTCCGATCAGAATACCGGCTCTGCGGTTTCTGCTGTGCATACTGGCACAGGTAACAATCAGATCACCAATTCCCGTGAGACCTGTGAAGGTCTGGAACTTTCCTCCCATGGCGATTCCCAGCCGGGCAATTTCTGCGATTCCGCGGGTAATCAGGGCGGCTTTGGTATTGTCTCCATAGCCCAGACCATCTGCAATTCCGGCGGCCAGAGCCACCACATTCTTTAAAGCCGCTCCAACCTCAATTCCAAGAACATCAGGACTTGTATAAACCCGGAATACCGGACTCATAAACACAGACTGGATATATTCTGCCACTGCCCTTTTATGGGATCCTGCCACGCAGGTGGTTGGAAGGCCGCGGCTTACCTCCTCCGCGTGGCTGGGGCCGGAAAGAGCCGCAGGTTCACACTGGGGAATTTCTTCTTTCATGACCGCGGTCATGGTGAAAAGGGTATCCTCTTCAATTCCCTTGGCCACATCCACAATAATCTGCCCCACAGGGCAAAATTCCTTCATCCGCTTTGCCGTACTTCTCACATAGACAGACGGCACCGCCAGCACCAGAAGATTTTTCCCTTTCATTGCCGTCTCAAGGTCTGCCGTAAAACGGATAGAATCCGGAAGCGTCACCTCCGGGAGGTTCTTGTGCTTATGGGTCTTCTCCATCTCCTCGATCTCTGACGGAATGGCAGACCATAAATCCACCTGATGACCGTTGTTGTTTAAGAGAACTGCAATGGCGGTTCCCCATGTGCCGGACCCGATAACTCCGATTTTTTCCATGGCTCATGCTCCCTTCTGCTATTTCGCTTTCTGCCCCATTGATTTTATTTTGCTTTCTGTCCCATTGATTTTATTTCGCTTTCTGCCCCCATAATTTATTCTCTGTTCCGCTTAACAGGCGTTTCACATTGGCCCTGTGACGCCAGACCGCCATTACCATAAGAACTCCGGCCACACAGAAAAATTCAAATAAATCCCTCTCTGCCACCTGGTAGTCTCCCCGAAGGCCGTAAACCACCATCTGGAGGAAAAATGCAGTCACCACCAGAATGGAACCGAGAGACACATATCTTGTGAGAATCACAGTGCCAAGAAATAAAACGGCACAAACAAGTGTCACCCGCCAGTCCATGGACACCAGAATTCCCGCCATGGAGGCAATCCCCTTTCCACCCTTAAACTTCAGGTAGCAGGGAAAGTTATGTCCCAGAACCACCCCAAGGCCTGCGTAGAGCACATACATATCCACGCTTTCACTGTTCTTAAATATCATCCGTACAAGAAGACATGCAAACACAGTTTTAAAAAAATCACCAAAAAAAACGATCAGTCCGGCTTTTTTCCCAAGAACACGCAGAGCGTTTGTGGTTCCGGAATTTCCGCTTCCGTAATTTCTGATATCAATATGATTCATTTTTCCATACAGATACCCTGTCTGAAACAGGCCGAACACATATCCCACTGCAAGGCATAAGATTCTCGACATCATTTATTCTTTCTCCTTCCGCTCGCGGATGATGAATTTCAGGGAAGTTCCGCGAAAACCAAAGGCCTCTCTGATTTTATTTTCCAGATATCTGGTATAGGAAAAATGCATCAGTTCTTTGTCGTTTACGAACACCACAAAAGCAGGCGGCTTCACGGCCACCTGGGTCACGTAATAGATCTTTAACCGTTTTCCCTTGTCCGACGGGGGCTGCTGCATAGCCACAGCCTCGGTGACAATCTCATTTAAGACTCCGGTGGCAATTCTCAGATTCTGGTTTTCCCTGACCATATCAATGACGTCAAACAGTTTTCCCTTTCTCTGCCCCGTAAGCGCCGATATGAACACATACTCCGCATAGGGCATGTAGGACAGGATCTCTTTCAGCTTCCTTGTATATTCATAAATGGTCTTATCATTCTTCTCAATGGCATCCCATTTATTGACCACAACGATAATGCCTTTCCCCCTGTCATGGGCAATTCCGGCGATCTTGGCATCCTGTTCTGTCACTCCCTCTTTGGCGTCAATGACCATGAGAACCACATCAGCCCGCTCCACTGCTGTCACCGTGCGGATAATGCTGTAACGCTCAATGTCTTCCTTCACCTTGCTCTTTCTTCGCAGACCGGCGGTATCAATAAAAACATACTCGGTTCCGTTATGAACAATCTCCGTATCCACAGCATCTCTGGTGGTTCCTGCAATGTCTGAAACAATCACCCGGTTTTCTCCCAGAAGTTTATTGATAATGGAGGATTTTCCCACATTTGGTTTTCCCACAATAGCAATTCTCGGCCTGTCGTCCT
>CANRXD010000283.1 GCA_947643685.1 uncultured Clostridium sp.
CCGAGGGCAAGAAGCCGGCCGAGGGCAAGCAGGTGCTGCTTGGTATCACAAAGGCGTCTCTTGCTACGGATTCCTTCTTATCTGCCGCATCCTTCCAGGAGACCACGAAGGTTCTGACAGAAGCTGCCATTAACGGTAAAGTGGACCACCTGATCGGTCTTAAGGAGAATGTTATCATTGGTAAGCCGATTCCGGCAGGTACTGGTATGAAGCGTTATCGCGATATCCGTCTTGGCACAGATGATATGGAAGAGGAAGAAGAAGAGGAAATTCCGGTATTGGAGCCGGAGGAGGATGCTCCCATCGGTGAGGCTGAAGAAATTATTCTCAACGAGGATGATACACAGGAATAGATGCAGAGCAAAACAGTTTTGAACAGATGTTTTTGGCTGGGGTCAAAGTATTTTTTGACCCCAGCCTCGATTTATAAGGAGTCAGAGAAGGTAACTGGTTATGATTACAGTGTTATCCAGATTATTTATTAAGGACAGAGGGAAATTTGAGGATCAAGGCGTTCGGCGTTCTTATGGAATGCTGTGCAGTATTGTGGGAATCAGTCTGAATATTCTGCTTTTTTTTGGAAAATATATGGCAGGTATCATAAGCGGCTCCATTGCGATCACTGCGGATGCATTCAATAACCTGTCGGATGCAGGATCCTCTTTGATTACTCTGGTGGGATTTAAGTTTTCCGGAATGAAGGCTGATGCAGGTCATCCCTTCGGACATGGACGAATCGAGTACTTGTCTGGTTTCGGAGTTTCCATGGTGATTATTTTCATGGGATTTGAACTTTTAAAAACTTCCGTTGAAAAAATCCGCACCCCGGAGCCTGTGGAGACAGGGGCTGTTTCTGTGGCGATTCTGGTGGTGTCCATCTGCGTAAAAATGTATATGTGTTATTATAACCGTTCTGTGGGAAAGAAAATTGATTCCGAAGCTATGAAGGCCACGGCCATGGACAGTCTCAGCGATTCTGTTGCGACCACAGCCGTTTTGATTTCCATGATAGTCGCTTATGTGACATCTGTGAATATTGACGGATGGTGCGGTTGTCTGGTGGCTGGTTTTGTACTGTTTGCAGGGTACAGTGCGGCTAAAGATACTTTAAATCCTCTTTTGGGAGAACCGCCTTCCCGGGAATTTGTGGAAGAAATTAAGGGGACAGTTATGGCACACCCGGAAATCATAGGGATTCATGATCTGGTTGTCCATGATTATGGCCCGGGAAGACGGATGATATCTCTCCACGGGGAGGTTCCGGGGAACAGTGATATTTTTGAAATACACGATGTAATAGACAGAATCGAAAAGGAATTAAACCATAAGCTGGGGTGCGAAGCCGTCATACATATGGATCCCATTGAAGTGGACAATGCGAAGGTTACAGAGATGAAACGGGCTGTGGCAGATAAGATTGCGGAAAAATTTCCCGGTGTTTCCATCCATGATTTCCGCATGGTACAGGGGCCGACACACACCAATCTCATTTTTGATGCAGTGGTGCCTTATGGCTTTGAAACCTCCAATGAGAACGTGAAAATGGGAATTGAATCACTTGTAGAGGAGAAGTGGGAGAATTATTTTGCTGTGGTACAGGTGGAGCAGTCTTATGTCTGAAGCTTTCGGGCAAGGCTGGACGGTTACGCGATATGTAACTGTTCAGCCTTGTATCTTCCTGCCCGCGTACCGCGGCATTGTAAATGTTTTGAGAAAAAACTTGTTTGCTGTCTGAACATTTGATATAATCAGAGAAGTAGGTTGGAGACATTTTTTTAGAGGAGGTTTATTGTATGAAATTGTGGAAAAAAGTACTGCTGACAGCGATTCCGGCTTCTCTGATGCTGTCCTTTCCTTCACTGGCCGGTGAGTGGCATCTGGACATGAACGGCTGGTGGTATGAGACAGAGGATGGCTCTTATTACAAGGATGGATGGCAGTGGGTAGACGGTAATAACGATGGTTCGGCAGAGTGCTATTATTTCAACAGCAAAGGTTATGCGATTACAAATGCTCCCCAGGCAGATGGATATGAAATCGACGAGAATGGTGCCTGGACAGTGAACGGTGTAGTTCAGAAGAAAGAAGTAGCAGTCAGAACCAATAATGACAGCAGGGCTCTGGTTGTGTATGAGGAAGCTCAGAGAAAGAACAACGATCTTGACAGCATGGATGTGGATGCAGATTATACGATCTCTATGAATGCGGATGGCGAGTCCGTGGAAATGGGGATGAATCTGAATCTGAAGCTCCGCGGCGCCAGGACAGGAAATCTGGAGTTCGCAGCAGAGGGAAGCATGAATATGCTGGGAAGCGACATGCCTCTTAGCATGTTCTATACAGATGGCTATTACTATGCGGACATGATGGGAATGAAGATAAAACAGGCCATGCCCATGGAAGAGGCTCTGGAAGAAGCCAGCAGTAACCTGGACGTAATGGAAATGGATACTTCTTTCATTAATAATCTCCGGATGAGGGAAGAAGGAAATAAAACGATCCTGACCTTTGACAATAATGCCGCCGCCTTAAACCGTTATCTGGAGGAGTTGATGGGCGGAATGAATTTTTCTGATCTTGGGATGGATATGTCTTATGTCATTAACTCTTCCAACGGAGAGGTTGTCATTGATGAGAACGGCTATTATGCCAGCCTGAAGATATACATAGACATGGATATCGTTGTGACAGACACGGAGAGTAAAGAAACTGAGACCATAAAATACGTGATGGATATTTCCATGAAAGTAAACAATCCCGGACAGGAAGTGAGCTTTACGATCCCGTCCACAGAAGGTTATGTGGAGACAGACAGCATGACTGAATAGGCCGGAAGTGCCATACAGGCAGCACAATCAGCCAGAACAGTTACCAGAATAGTTTCAAAGAGTGAGTACAGCCAATCCATGTACTCACTCTTTTTTTGCAGTTGCGGGAGTGCGAAGCACGGAGCAACTGACTTTCATACATGGTGATGCCTGCGTCGGCGGGCATTTTTGTGTACTGGCGGGGATTGAAGGAATGCGAAAGAGACAGCCGGAATCAAGGGAGCAGCTTTTGGATACAACAAAAAGGCCTTACTTGACATAATATTAATTATGTCATGGACAGCCGCATTACTTTCCCATAAAAGCCATAATTCTATGTCCATTTCTTTCATTTCTTTGAATTTTTCAAGAAGTCTATTGAAAGATGCGGGCAAAGATGCTAAAATAAATTCATATGTAGAAGAAATAGGAGGCTTTTTTCATGACATAATTAATATTATGTCATGGACAATTTTGCATATGAAAAGAGAAATATCAGGAAAACAGTTTGGGATGCTGACGGTACTCCGGGAAATGGAGCGGGAGAACAGCCCGAAACATTACTGGCTTTGCAGGTGCCAGTGCGGAAAGGAAACCGTTGTGGAGGAGTCGCACCTGAAAAATGGTCATACAAAGAGCTGTGGCT
>CANRXD010000284.1 GCA_947643685.1 uncultured Clostridium sp.
GGGTAACAAAATACGGATTGAAGGCCTTTTCCCCCATTGCCAAAAACTTTCCATACAGTGATTATGATGATTTCGGCGTGGCCCGATCCTATGGCTTTAAGCGCCAGCACCTGGGCCATGACATGATGGGACAGGTGGGAACGCCCATCATTGCCGTGGAAAGCGGCTATGTGGAGGCCCTTGGCTGGAACCAGTACGGCGGCTGGCGCATTGGCATCCGAAGCCTTGATAAAAAACGGTACTACTATTACGCCCATTTAAGAAAAAACTACCCCTATCAGAGTAATCTTCAGGTGGGGAGCACCGTCACTTCCGGTGATGTGATCGGATATCTGGGCCGCACCGGATACAGCGCCACGGAAAACACCAACAACATTGACACTCCGCACCTGCATTTCGGTCTCCAGCTTATTTTCGACGAGTCCCAGAAGGAGGGAAACAATGAGATCTGGATCGACTGCTATGAGCTTGTAAAATTTCTGCATATGAATCAGAGCCAGGTGGTGAAGGTAGAGGGAACCAAGGAATGGACCCGGGTATATCAGCAAAAAGAACCAAATAACGGTTCCGATACCCCCTGAGCTGTTGCAAAACCGGCCCTTTTTCCCTCTCGCGGGAGTAATCAACCATTGCAGTTAAGGGATTTCTTCTGTATACTTTAAAAGAGATTATTTCAGTTCCAGTACATCAGAAAGGAAACCTTTAAATGAAATACAGACGGAAATTCATCCCGGCTTTTTTCTTTCTTGTCTTTGTCTTTACCCTGGTGTTCACAGGCAGACCTCCAAAGAAAACCGGGCAGATTTTCCTGTACGGGGAAATCCACAGCGCAGAAATCATCCTGAATAAAAAATTTCAGCTCTGGCACCGGTATTATCATGAAAACGGAGTCCGGGATTTATTTGTGGAGCACCCCTACTATACCGCAGAATTTCTGAATCTGTGGATGCATTCAGATAACGATGATATTCTAAATAATCTGTATGAGGACTGGAAGGAGACTGCCGAACACTCTGAGGAATCCAGAGCATTTTATAAAAGGATCAAGGAGGAATGCCCGGAAACCATCTTCCACGGAACCGATGTAGGCCATCAGTATGCTACCACTGGAAGACGTTTCACAGAATATCTTAAGAATTCGGGGCAGACGGCTTCTGAACAATATGCACTGACCCTCGAAGCCATCCGGCAAGGCATGTATTATTACAGACATTCCGACCCGGAATATCGTGAAAAGGCCATGTCCGAAAATTTTATAAGGGAATTGAGTAAGCTCCGCGGCCGTACAGTGGTTGGCTTCTATGGAGCCGCCCATACTGATCCTGACACCATATACATGGCAAATACCAACTTTCCCATGGGAAACCGACTTAAGAACCGGTATGGAAAAGCAGTACATTCAAACAATCTGATTTCTTTGATTTCTGATTCAGACTCTGTAAGAACAGGAAAAATTACCATTGGCGGCCGGGAATATACTGCCCTGTCCTTTGGCAGAGTAAATATCTCTTCCTATTCTCCGGAATATCAATATCGTGAATTCTGGCGCCTGGAAAACGCCTATGAAGACGTTAAAAATAATGAAACAACCGGAGACGTGCTCCCTTATGACAACTATCCTGTAACCGTAACAAATGGCCAGGTGTTTGCAATTGACTACACAAAGGCAGATGGCTCCGTCACAAGGACCTTTTACCGCTCAGACGGAACTTTCTGGCACAGAAAGCCTGTGACCCGCGAGTTTACCGTGCCGGATTAAAGCCTTCTAGCACTCCCCCGCCTTTATCTTTTTCACTTCCTCCACCACCAGCTTCACATATTCCCCCAGAGGAAGATCCTCGCAGCCCACCACGAAATGCTGGCAGCGGTTTACCGGAATCAGCACTTTTTTGGCTTCGCTCTGACCGATGGCCACGGCCATTTTCGGGGTGATTTCTCCTAAAAGGGAATCGGCAATGACGATTCCCATGGGGCCGATGATGATATCGGCGGTTCTGCATCCCACAATAGCCGGGTTCTCTCCGGTGGCCGGCTCCGGCCTTTAACATGGCGGCAGTGGCGATGCTGTTGGTTCCGATGGCAAGAATCTCATCCTCCGGGAATCTGGCTCTTATCTGCTCCACTACGCTTTTTCCCATACGGCCGCCCTGGCCGTCCATTACCATGATTTTCATTGTCTGTCACTCCTCATCTGTTTTCTTTTGTATGCCTGCGCCCACAGCAGCTTCCTGCGGTCAGTGCAAAGATCACGCAGACCCGTCTAAATGGTTGCCGCCTCTTCCATGTTTTTAATGGCTTCATATAAAAACTCATTGACCGGGAGACGGATGCCTTCCTCCCTGGCCAGGCGGATCATGGTTCCGGAAAACAGTTCCACCTCCGTCTTCCGTCCTGCCATCACATCCTGGCACATGGAGGTCCTGCCCTCAGGGTTTAAGGTCGCCAGAAGATCCAGCCAGTACTGAATATCTCCATCCGTCAGCTCCACGCCCTGAAAAGACGCTACCTTTTTTACCTCCTTCATGGCCTCAATCATCATGACGCGGGCCTCTCCCTCTTTCTGCACCAAACCATAGGGCGCTTTGTAGACGGCGGTCACCTGATTGACTCCCGTGTTTAACATGAGTTTACTCCACTGCTCCCGCACAATATCCTCCGGCACCTGGTAGGCAAGTCCGGCCGCATCCAGAAAATCTGTGACTGCCGAAAGCCTCTCATCCCGGTGTTTGTCTTTGGTTCCCAGGGCGATATAGCCCATATTTTTATAAGAAACCACATTACCCAGCTTTCCCACATCCATTCCCTGGACGCAGGCATAGAGCACATGCTCCTCCCCGAAAGCTTCCTCCAGCATTCCCTCGCTGGACACGCCGTTTAAAACCGAGAGGAGAAGCGTCTTCTCCCCCACAAAGGGCCTTGCGGTCTCAATGGCGGCAGCCATTCCTGCAATCTTCACTGCAAAAATCAGAAGATCCGCCGTCACCGCCTCCGCCGGAGAACGGTAGGTGAACTGACACGTTTCTCCGTTGCAGATAAGCTCTGTCTCTCTGTATCTTTTTACCCGTTCTTCATCGGCCAGGAAAAAAACGGCATCCTTTCCCAGCCTGTCTGCCAGGTGCTTTCCGTACATGACGCCAAGAGAGCCCTGGCCGATGATTCCTGTACATTTTATTTTCATTTTAACTTACATTCCTTTATGCAACAAAGTAATTAGCCTTTGGCCCTATCATACCTTTTATGCCAGGCAGGCGCAACACTATTTCGAAAACGGCGGCTGCCGGTTTAACATTGGAAGCCGCCACAAAGTAATACCATTTTTTAATTCAATTCAATATCCCTCGCATATGAGTAAGAAATAATCTCACCCTTCTCCGTTTCTGCATAGCCTTTCTCTTTGTGCGAATAATTCGAAATATCCACTGATCCGAAATTTGCGAACTTATTATATAT
>CANRXD010000285.1 GCA_947643685.1 uncultured Clostridium sp.
AATTTGTGGAAGCCGCTGCTCTCCACCAAATTTCCTATGATATCCATAAAACCATCGTTTAAGGTTCGCTCCATGGTGTACCGGAACACCCATTCCAGTGTATTCCAGATATCCCCGTTTACTTCCTCCATATGTGTCAGGTACGATAACCAGTGTTCACGGATTCTGTCGCCAATAATCCATTTCAACAGCTCTATCTTATCTTCAAAATATGTATAAAAACTGCCGCGGGATATTTCCGCGTCCCGGATAATCCGGTTTATGGACGCTTCATCAGGAGACACCCGCATAAATTCCCGAATGGCTGCCATACGTATGGCTTCCACCTTTTCCTTTGGCAATCGTTTGAACCGTTCTGTCGGCATTCCATCTCCTCTTTTCCTCTGCTTAATACTATAAGTGACAACTCGTCATTATTATAGTGACACACTGTCACTCTGTCAATACCTATGGAGAAATTTATATAGATTTAAGGATTTAGAAATTTTTTGGAAAGAAATGAAAAACAAAAGACCCTGCGTTTCAAGCGCAGGGTCCATATCCCTTCCGGATGTTTTTATTTTAGCTTTCTTGCTGCTTCCAGAGCCTCGGCAGAATCTGCGGTGATGGTTCCGTCCGGAAGGACAAATACCGGAATTCCAACACGGCCCTCCTCACGGATTTTATCATAAATCTGCGGATTTCCCTCCCTGATTTTAAGATACGCCCGCATATCGTCCAGATTCTCAACGATATCATGGAATTCCACCGGAAGTCCCTCTTCCCGGATAATTTCTAACTTGGCGCGGCAGGCCTTACAGAGATAGGTTCCCATCATGGTCACAGCCGGTTTCTTTTTCTTCCTCGCTGCCTCAAAGGCCTCCTCACAGTCCTTTGTCACCTTGCCGTCCTCCAGAACAAACACCGGAATTCCGATCTGGTTTTCCTTTCTGCACTCCTCAAACAGATCCGGATTTCCCTCACGAATGCTTAAAAATTCCTTCACATAATCCAGAGCCTTTTCCATATCATGAAATTCAATGGGAAGATGCTCCCTGTTAATCACTTCCATTGCAGCCACACAGTCTTTGCAGATGTGATTTCCTACCATAATGATCATGTTGGTTTCCTCCTGTTTAAAAATTTGTTGGTGTCATAACCTTTCCTGCAAGAACCTCTTCATAATCCTTCAAGTTTCTCAGAAGAAGCTCCGGTGTATTAAGCCCGTAAGGGCATTTGCTCATGCATGCATTGCAGTGAAGGCAGTCCTTAATCTTCATCATCTTCGCCTGTCCGGCCTCAGATAAATGTCCGGCAGACGGAGAGCGGCGAAGAAGCAGGGACATTCTCGCACAGTTGTTAATTTCGATTCCCGCCGGACATGGCATGCAGTACCCACAGCCGCGGCAGAAGCTGCCATAGAGCTGTTTTCTGTCCGACTCAATAAGAGTTCTGATTTCCTCCGTCATTGCCGGAGGATTTGTTATGTAGCTTAAAAATTCATCCAGCTCATGTTCCCTTTGAACGCCCCATATGGGGAGTACATTCTCATACTGAGCCTCAAAGGCATAAGCCGCCGCGGAATTGGTAATCAGGCCCCCGGATAAAGCTTTCATGGCAATGAATCCCACATTGCTCTTCTTACAGGCCTCAACCAGCTCCACATCCTTGTCGCTGCAAAGATAGCAGAAGGGGAACTGAAGCGTATCATAAAGCCCGCTTTCCACTGCCTCGTTGGCCACAGAAAGGCGGTGGTTGGTGATTCCGATAAAGCGGATTTTTCCCTGTTCTCTGGCCTTTAACGCCGCATCGTAAAGGCCGCTCTCATCCCCCGGCTTCGGACAAAAGGACGGGTTATGAAACTGGTACACATCCAAATGATCTGTTTTTAACAGTGTCAGGCTGGTTTCCAGATCCTTCCAGAAAGCATCAGCATTCTGAGCCGCTGTCTTGGTGGTAATGTAAATATGGTTTCGAATATCGCTCATGGCATATCCGATCTTCTCCTCACTGTCAGAATATGCCCTGGCCGTATCAAACAGTGTAATACCTCCGTCATAGGCTTTTCTCAGAAGCTTTGCCGCATCATCCTTTGTGATTCTCTGAATCGGCAGCGCCCCAAATCCGTTCTTGTTGACTGTGATTCCGGTTCTTCCCAGCGTTACAGTTATCATTTTCCCATTCTCCTTTCTTTATCCAGCATTTCCTTAAGCGCCTCATCGCTGTCATCAATCCAGATATCTTCCTCGTCTGCATTGAGTCCCAGAAACTGCGCCAGCGTACATGTATCACTACTGTTATTCCAAACCTCAATATAATCGTCTATTTCCTCAAACGGAACCTCTCCGGCCAGATATTTTTCTTTGAACGTCATTTTCCTGCTCCTTCAGATTTTTAAGGATTGTAATTTCCTGATTGTCAATATGCTCCCGTATGGCGATTTTGGCCTCATGAACATGTCTGAGGGCCAGGGCCTTAATGATCTGGTCATGCTCCACCAGGAGAATCTGACGCTTATCCTCATCCTTAATGTATTCCAGACGGTAGCGGTACATCTGCTCCCGGAGATTATTTAAAATCTGCACCAGTTTTTCATTTTTTGTACTGTTGTATATAATTTCATGGTAACGTTCATCCGTCTGGGCAATCCGCATGGCATCCCCTTCCCTGATGGCCTGAGAAAAAAGCTCTTCGGTTTTTGTAAGCTCCAGAAGCTCCTCCTGTGTCATTCTCTGACAGGCCAGATCAATGGCCAGCTCTTCCAGAGAACGGCGCACTTCCAGTACATCCCTTAAGTTATTTTCAGAGATCTTTGCAACCTCTGCACCCTTTCTGGGAATCATAAGCACCAGGCCCTCCAGCTCCAGTTTTCTTATGGCTTCGCGAATCGGCGTGCGGCTGACACCCAGCCGTTCGGCAAGCTGGATTTCCATGAGCCGCTCCCCGGGCTCCAGCTCTCCCTTTAAAATCGCCTGCCGCAACGCTTTAAAGACCACATCCCTGAGAGGCAGATATTCATCCATATTCACTTGAAAATTGCTTGTCATTGGTCTTCTCCTTCTATCTGGCTGATTTTCTGTTAAAAAAGCTGGTCAAATAGACCTGACGAGTCAACCGTCCGTTTTCTGCCTCCTTAAGATATCTGCAGGCCTTCGCCGCCGATTCCCGGGACTTAAAAATTCCAAATACTGTGGGGCCGCTTCCGCTCATCAATGCTCCCTCGGCGCCGTGGTCCAGTAAAATTTTCTTTATTGTTCCAATTTCCGGATGTTCCGGAATTGTTATAGTTTCCAGTACATTTCCCAGGCGCGCTGTCACGCCATCCAGGTCTTTTTTTCGGATGGCCTCCGCCATACCGTCGATATCCGGGTGCTCCTCTTCTTTTAGCTCCGCCACCCTAAGCTTCCCATAGACTGCCTTTGTGGATACGGAAATCTGCGGTTTCGCCAAAACCACATGACACCC
>CANRXD010000286.1 GCA_947643685.1 uncultured Clostridium sp.
AAAATTTCGGCACTTTTTTATTAAAAAAATTTTGAGGACTATCTGAACTGTTACACCAGACCGGAAAGCCCGGGATTCTGGTTCTTAAAACTCAGCCCAACAATCGGCATACTCCTTTAAAATACATCCCTATTCTTCTCTGCTTTCGTAAACATAAAGGGAGAACCTGTCTCCATTAATGATCTGAACTCCGGCATACATAGGCTTTCCCTCACTGTCATACGCTGTACTTTGTACAAACAAAAGGTAATCTCCTTTTTTAACTTCCAGAAGCTCAGCCTCCTCCGCCGTGGCACGGCAAAGTTCAATCACCTTCTCCGAACTTGCGACCTTGGCACCAGCCTTTTCCTGAAGAAAATTGAACAGAGAATTGTTGTCAAACTGTGCTTCCAAAAGAAATGCATATTCCAGCGGAAAATAGGTCCTCTCAATCTGCACCGGCTCCTGATCCGCATATCTCAGGCGTGAAATATATACCACGTTGCTTCCAGGCCTGATACTAAGACGGGCGGCAGTTTTTTCATCCGCCTCTGTCAGCCGGTTCTCTAACATTTTTCCCCCGGGCCTGACTCCCATCTGCTCACACATTTCCGTAAAACTTTGGAGTTTCTTCATATTACGGGAAAATTTCGGTTTTGTAACAAACGTCCCCTTCCCCTGTTTGCGAATTACAAGCCCCTTGTCTATCAAAGAACCGACTGCTTTTCGTACCGTAATCAGGCTTACTCCATATTCCTTTGCCATTTCTGCCTCTGTCATGATTTTATCACCGGGCTTAAATGTACCATTTTTGATATTCTTTTCAATCTCCTCCATTAACTGCACATATAATGGAGTGGCTGCATCCTGTTTCAACATAAAATCAGCCCCCAGGTTCCTATATTCTATGCCAACGCCGCATTTTTATATTTTAATATGTCGGGAAGAAAGCAGCAAGGAAAAAGATTCCATAAGCAGCCATCTTCGTAACAGTTTGGACAGCCCCCGAACTGTTACTTTTATTCAGCAGAAGAAGAGCTGTGACAAAGGCTTACAAAATATTCAAACAGTCTGGTACCGTCAGGACCAAATGCAGGATTTGGAGCATCTCCACGCATACGTTCCGGATGGAACTGTACGCCGAAAACAGGAAGTGTTTCATGCTCAATGGCTTCAATCGTACCATCCAGAGCCCTGGCAGTGACCCTCACCGCCGGTCCCGGACTGTCTGCACAGTCACGATGAAAGCTGTTTACAAGGAAAGAAGGACCATAAAGCTGTTCCAGAATCGAGCCGGCTTCTGCTCTCACCTCATGCTGGATTCCCTCCGAATGTTCAAAAGGATGCTTTCTTGGAAAATTCAGCATATTGTGACCGCCCAGAGCAGCGTTGATTACCTGATGACCACGGCAGATTCCCATAATCGGTTTTTTCTTTTTCAGGAACTCTTCAAAAACCGCAAACTCCATTTCGTCGCGGGCTGTATTACAGCCTGCTTTCAGATTATGGGCAACAGCTGCGTCCTTGTCAGCCAAATGGTCAAACGTATCATGAAATCTTGACGGATGCACGCTTTCTCCGCCAGTAAGCAGCAGCCCATCAGCCATTTCTGCATATTCTGCTGCCAGCCTTGTACTTCCCATCATAACAGGCAGACCGCCTGCTGCCACAATCGCATTCATATAATTCTGATTCAATATAAACGACGGTGCTCCCTTTGAATTGGCTCCCATCATTCCGGTCACTAGAATTATCTTTTTCACTTTACTCTCCTTCTAAGTGTACAGAAAGCAAGGAGGTACACAGCTCCCCAGGCTATCCAGGCCTTTTTTTAGTCAAATTGTATCATTATATTTTGATATATGTCAAGATAAATATTGTTTCTCACAGCAGTTCAGCCTTGCTTCTTGTCCGCGGTACGCGGGCAGGAAGATACAAGGCTGAACTGCGTTAGGCTTCCATTCTTTATTTCTCTGCCATTATTTTCACCGTTTCATACAGAAGGCTCACACCGTAGCCGGTTCCGCCTTTAATGCAGTAGGAATTCCCCTCTGACAGCCAGTTTACCGGAGCCATGTCCACATGAATCCATGGTCTTTCCTCCACAAACTCCTGAAGGAACAGTCCTGCCACAATGGTACCGCCTCCCATCAGATTGCCCGGATTGCTGTTTTTGATATCTGCTACCTCAGATTTTAAAACATCAAACAGCTCCCTGTCGGCGGGAAGCCGCCAGATTTTCTCACAGGCCACACAGGAAGCTGCGGACATCTCTTCAAAAAGCTCTTGGTCGTTGGTAATTACAGCAGCACTTCTGGCACCCACAGCGCCCTTGGCCGCCCCCGTCAGGGTGGCAATATCAATGATTTTTCCGGCGCCTTCTTTCCGGATAGCATATGTAATGGCATCTGCAAGTGTCAGACGCCCTTCCGCGTCCGCATTCAACATTTCGATGGTTTTTCCGTTCATGGAAAACAGGATATCCCCCGGCACATATGCATCGCCTGATACCATGTTCTCACAGGCCGCCACAATGGCAGTCACATTGACCGGAAGTTTCTGTATGGCAATCGCACGGATGGCGCCGATCACGGCGGCCGCTCCTCCCATATCGTCATGCATGGTAGCCATCTTGGACTTTAAGCTGTAACCGCCGCTGTCAAACATCACGCCTTTCCCCACAAGGGCCACCGGAGCCTCTCCCAGGGCTCCCCCGTGATAGCGAAGCACAATCAGTTTTGGTTCGGCAGCTGCCCCTCTGGCCACCGCCAGAAACGCCCCCATTTTCAGCTCCTCAATTTGCTCTTTATGAAAAACCTGTACTTCAATTCCAAGCTCTCCGGCAAGCCCGACAGCTTCCTCTGCAAGTCTTTCCGGCGTCATATATTTGGATGGATGGTTTACAAGATCTCTTGCAAGCATAGTACTTTCGGCCACATTCTGTGCCTCTTCCAAAAGAGACTCTACTCCGGTCGCCTCTGTAACAAACACAGCTGTCTCCATTCCGCTTTCTATTGGAACCGATTTATAGGCATTAAACTGATAGGACACCAAAAATGGCAGCTCCCCAAGTTTTCGTACCATCTCAGGTCTTCCCGTAATCTCCCTGACATTATCTAAGAGCACGGCCGTTACAGCCGCTCCAGCCTCCTTACAGCGCTTAAATGCCTTTGCAAACGCCAGAAATACCTCCCGATTGGTGTCTGTCCCATCCCCTGCATTCACAAGAACAATTCTCACAAATCTGTCATCCAAATATAGTTCCAGGGAGTAAAGAGCTCCTGTATATGCCTTAAGCTTCCCTTTCCCCAGCGCTGCCCGCACTGGCTGTTCCAGGCTGTCGGGAAGTGAAACAGTGAGTGTCTGCTCCTCTGAAAACGGGATCACAACAGCATCATATCCTGGTTCCAGACTGTTTTTTACTAAAATCTTCATTTCCGCCTCAAAATCTCCTTATAT
>CANRXD010000287.1 GCA_947643685.1 uncultured Clostridium sp.
TATTGCCCACTGCAACGCGCCGGAGCGTGCTGCGTATATGAAAGAAATATTCTGCTCTCTGGCGAAGTTTAAAGATATTGTGATTACAGATACCTGTGGGGTGTCCACAGTCTATGCAAATGACGGCGGGATTATTGTGGCTCTGTAAAATCCTGTCACCGCAGGCGGATTTCCATGGATTTTACCTGAAGCTGTGAGTGCAGAGCAGTTACAAAAAGTTTACAGAGTTACAAAACTGATACATTACGAATACAAAAAGGCGGCTTCCTGTGAAAGAATGGAGACAGCCTTTTTCTGATGTCGCAGGATTCCTGACTGCAGTAAGCGGGCCGAAAGACGCAGGGCAAAAGGACGCAGGGCAAAAAGATGCAGGGAGAAACAGATGCAGGACGAAACAGTTTCATCATCTGTGAAAGTCCTGGCCCTGGAAGATTCCGTTTTCTTTCAGATACTTTGCCAGGGAATTTAAGACCAGCCGTTTATTGGCACTCCACATGGGAGCAGTCAGCAAAGACTTTGGGCCGTCTCCGCTTAAACGGTGAATGACAGTTTCAGGCGGAAGAAGCTGGATGCACCGGCCAACCAGATATAAATAATCCGGAAGGGACATGGTTTCAAAGGCGTGCTGCTTATAGAGAAGGTCCAGATCAGTGCCTTTTAATACATGAAGAAGCTGCAGTTTTATGCCGTCTATCCGGATGTCCGCCAGATAGCGGATGGTGTCCAGCATGTCCTCTGTGGATTCCCCGGGAAGGCCTAAAATTACATGGACGATGACGGTGAGCCCTGCCTCCTTTAACCGTCTGTGGGCATCTTCAAAAACAGGAAGTTCATAACCGCGGCGGATAAAGGCGGCAGTTCCTTCATGGATGGTCTGAAGGCCCAGCTCCACCCAGACCGGCTTTTGTTCGTTGAGCCGGGAGAGAAGAGCCACCGTTTCCGGGGGCAGACAGTCAGGCCTTGTACCGATGGACAGGGCGCAGATTTCCGGAAGGGCGATGGTTTCTGAAAAAAGCGATTTCAGATAGGGAAGGGGCGCATAGGTGTTGGTGTAGGACTGGAAATAGGCGATATACGCCCCGTCTGCTTCAGAGATTTTTTTTGACACCCGCTTTTTTGCCTGTTCCACCTGTTCCTTCACGGACCGGTTTTTTGGAGCGGCAAAATCGCCGGATCCTCCGGCACTGCAGAAGATACAGCCTCCGGTCCCTATGGTACCGTCACGGTTCGGACAGGTCATGCCTCCGTCCAGGGCCAGCTTATATACTTTTTTTCCAAAGGTTTCCCTTAAGTGAAAGTCCAGGGAATGGTACGGCTTTTGGTTCCAGTCTGTCACGATATTTCTCCTTTTTTTAACAAACTATTGCAAGGCAGATGAAAGGTATTATATAATGATGGCAGGCTGGTTTGCAAGAAGGAGAACTGGTAATCCCATGGAAAAGGAGTAATTTTATGGAAGCAAAAGCGCTTTTGGAGAAATTAAATGGAAAAAGGGCAGAGGAATTTTTGGAACAAATGTACGGAACGGACGGCGTTTCGGAAAACAGGGGGCGTTATGTTCATGTGATGGAGGAATTTGAAAAGGCCTTTGGGAAAACAGATATGAGTCTGTTTACCTCCGCGGGCCGCACGGAAATCAGTGGCAACCATACGGATCATAACCATGGAAAAGTTCTGGCCGGAAGCATCAATCTGGACTGTGTGGCCGCTGCCGCTGCCAATGGAACAGATGAGGTCCGCATCATCAGCGAAACCTATAATCAGAAATTTACCATCCGTCTGGACGATTTAAAGCCCAGTGAAAAGATGGCCGGGACCATCGACCTGACAAAGGGAATGCTGGCCGGGTTTCAAGAGATGGGCCATGCTATCGGAGGGTTTGACGCATATATTACAAGCAATGTGATCAGCGCTGCCGGAGTCAGCTCCTCCGCATCCTATGAAATGTTAATCTGTTCCATGGTCAATACGTTTTTTAATGACGGGGCCATTGATGTGGTTACATATGCCCATGTGGGGAAATACGCGGAGAACAATTTCTGGAACAAGGCCTCCGGCCTCCTGGATCAGATGGCATGTGCCGTGGGAGGCATGATCACCATTGACTTTAAGGATCCTTTAAAGCCGGTAGTGGAAAAACTTGATTTTGATTTTGGTTCTCAGAATCACAGCCTGATTATCGTTCAGACAGGTAAGGGGCATGCAGATTTAAGCGAAGAGTATTCCTCGATTCCGGCCGATATGAAAAAGGTGGCGGCCGTATTTGGAAAGGAAGTCTGCGCTGATATTACAGAAGAAGAGGTCCTGGAAGCCGCTGCAAATGTGCGGGAAAAAGCGGGAGACCGTCCTCTGCTCCGCGCCCTTCACTTTTTTGAAGAGAACCGGCGTGTGGAGGCTGAAGTGGCAGCTCTCAGGGAAAACCGTTTTGAGGACTTTTTAAAGATCGTTACGGAGTCCGGAAATTCTTCCTGGAAATGGCTCCAGAACTGCTATGTGAGCGGAAGCACCGAGCAGGGTATCACCGCAGCTCTGGCTCTTACTGAGCTTTTCATCAGGAAAAAAGGCTGCGGCGCATGCCGGGTACACGGCGGAGGATTTGCAGGCGTCATCATGGCAATGCTTCCCAATGCGATTGTGGATGAATACAACACATATATCGAAAAGGTCATGGGAAAGAAAAGTGCATACCGCATGAGTATTCGTCCTTACGGCGCTGTCTGTGTGGACTCCTATATAGAATAAGTTATGATTGATTCCATCAGAAATGAGCTTCTTAAAAATGTGGACGAGTCTTACCGGAAATTCCAGTCAGCACTGATTCCGGGAGTGGAAAACTTCCTGGGGGTCCGGCGTCCGGTGCTTCGGAAAATGGCTGCCGGGATCTTAAAGGAGAACGGCCGTGTTTTCCTGGAGGAGGCAGGACGAAACAGTTTTGAAGAGATTCTTTTAAGGGCCCTGGTCATTGGCGGATTGTCTGCAGAAAAAGAGGAGATTTTAAAACTCACCGAAGAATTTGTCCCCCAGATTACAGACTGGTGCATCTGCGATACTTTTTGCAATGGCTTAAAGGCGGCGAAGGAATACCGGGAAGAGTTCTGGGAGTTTCTGACGCCATACCTGACATCAGAAAAAGAATTTGAGGCCCGGTTTGCCGCAGTGATGATTTTAGAGCATTACATCTGCGATTCCTGGATTGACAGAAGCCTTGGGGCTTTATATGAAATCCGCCAGGAGGGCTATTATGCACAGATGGCCGTGGCCTGGGCGTATTCCATGTGTTTTGTGAGATATCCGGAGAAAACGGAAAGATTTTTAGGGGAACACAGGCTTTCGGCATTCACGTATAAAAAAACCATAGCAAAGATAAACGATTCGCTTCCCGTAC
>CANRXD010000288.1 GCA_947643685.1 uncultured Clostridium sp.
CCGGGCACCCATCCCTGTGTTCCGATCATGCTGTATGACGAAAAACTGGCTGTGGAATATGCAAAAAAGATGATGGAAAAAGGTGTTTATGTTGTGGCCTTCTCCTATCCGGTTGTTCCCAAGGGAAAAGCAAGAATCCGTACCCAGGTATGTGCAAGCCATACAAAAGAAGATATCGACTTCATTATCAAGTGCTTCAAAGAAGTACGGGATGAGATCGGCAAATAAAAATTCCTGCCGGAGCTGCCATTTGTGCGGCTCCGGTTTTTTCATTATTTTGTTGACTTATCAACGTTTTCTGCCTATAATGATGTTGGGATAAAAGATAATTTGTTCTCTATACTGCTACGGAGGTGTTTTCCTATGGAATCATCCATATCCATTTACAGAAGTATCCGGCGGCTTTACCGCATGAACCAGAAATATTCCATCGCCAACATGGAGCACCCGGACCTTACCCCTGCGGAGTTTCAGCTTCTCCGCCACATTGGATTTCATAAAGAAGTCAGCCAGCGACATCTGGCAGAGGATTTGAATGTGGATAAAGCCATGATTTCCAGAACGCTCCAGAAGCTGGAAGCCAAAGGCTACCTGATCCGCAGAGAAGATGAAGCCGATGCCCGCTCCAAAAAAGTCCTGGCTCTTCCTCCTGCGGAAGAAATTCATCTTCAGGGACGAGGGCTCTCCGAGCGTTTTTTTGATTCCCTGACGGAAGAATTTTCTCCGGAGGAGCTGTCCCTTCTGGAATCTTTTCTGGAGCGGATGGTAAAAAAGGGAAGGGAGGTCTGTCTATGAAATATGTGCTGCGATATGTAAAGCCTCATATCCCTACTATGGTATTCGGCTTCTCCATCAAGTTCACCGGAACCATTCTGGACCTGATGATTCCCTATATCCTGTCTTATATTATTGATGAGGTCACACCAAAAAATGACATTTCCCTGGTGATCCGCTGGGGACTTGTAATGGTATTATGCGCCGCCCTTGTGTTATTCTGCAACGTCTGGGCCAACCGTGTGGCATCTGCCGTTTCCAGGGATACCATCGAGGCTCTGCGCCATGACCTGTTCCATAAGATTTCTTACCTTTCCAGTTCCCAGGTGGACGCGTTTACTATCCCGTCTCTGGTAACCAGAATGACCACTGATACTTACCACCTTCACCGGACCCTTAACATGATCCAGCGCATGGGAGTACGCGCCCCTATCCTGATGCTGGGGGGTGTGGTAGTCACCATGATGATTGATCCGTATTTATCGGGAATTCTCTGCTTTCTGATTCCTTTTATGACCATAGTTGTGGTGCGGATAAGCCAAAAAAGCATCCCCTTGTTTACAAAGGCCCAGCAATCCGCCGATGATATGATACGTGTGGTCAGAGAAAATGCCACCGGAATCCGCGTCATTAAGGCCTTAAGCCGCACCGACCATGAAATGAAACGGTATGATGCGGTCAACAGCCAGTTAAATGCCGATGAAACCAGGGCCAATGTCACCATGGCGGCCTCCAGCCCCCTGATTAACCTGCTTTTAAACACGGGTCTGGTAGCTGTGATTCTCGTCGGGGCCTGGCGCGTTTCCACCGGAAATATGAAACCCGGAGCCATTGTGGCTTTTCTTACATATTTTACCATCATCCTGAACGCTGTTATGGCCGTTTCCCGCCTTATAACCATGACGTCCAGGGCCATTGCCAGTGCCGGGCGTATTGAGGAGGTCCTTACCACTCCGGCAGATATGAAAATTGGTGTCCCGACACAGGAATCCGGTACCGGGGACAGGCCCGAACCGCCTCATATTGCCTTTGAGCATGTGAGCTTTTCCTATAATAAGCGGGCAAAAAATCTGGATAATATTCATTTTACGCTGGAACACGGCCAGTCTCTTGGTATCATCGGCCCCACAGGAGCCGGAAAAAGCACCCTGGTTCAACTCCTGCTGCGCCTTTATGATGTGGACTGCGGAACCATTTCCATCAACGGACGTGATATCACTACTTTTCCTTTAAAGGAGCTGCGCCAGAAGTTCGGCGTAGTGTTCCAGAATGACGTTTTATTTAAAGAAACCCTGCTCCAGAACATTGACATGGGCCGTAATCTCTCCTTATCCAGAATTGACGAGGCCGTTTCTGTGGCCCAGGCCGCTGCCTTCATTGCAGAATCCGGAGGGTATGAAAAGGCCATTGCCGTGAAGGGTGTCAACTTAAGCGGTGGTCAGAAGCAGCGGGTTCTCATATCCAGGGCTCTGGCCGGGCACCCGGAAATTCTGATTTTAGATGACTCCTCCAGTGCTTTGGACTATAAGACCGATGCGGCGTTCCGTTCTGCTCTGAAGGATTCCTTTTCCGGCACAACCATAATTATTGCCCAGCGCATCAGTTCCATTCTGCACTGCGATAAAATTCTGGTTCTGGAGGACGGAATCCCCATGGGGCTCGGAACCCACGAGGAGCTTTTAAAGACCTGCTCCGCTTACAGAGAAATTTACGACATACAGATGGGAGGTGAACATGTATGAAGCGAAAAGCCACTTTTATCCGGATCATCGGCTACCTGATGTGCCACAAAATACAGCTCTTTTTTGTCCTTGCTTTGTCATTAATCGGAAATCTCCTGGCACTGGCGGGTCCCAGACTCTCCGGCACTGCCATCAATCTGATTGATAAGGGTGCAAAGGGGAATATGAATATGCCTCTGCTTTACCGGTATGCTGCCCTGCTGCTGTTCTTTTATGTAACCAGCTCTCTGATGAGCTACATCGTAAATGTCTCCATGATTGCCCTTTCCCGTAAGATCACCTACACCCTGCGGAAAGACATGTTCAACCATCTGGTGGTCCTGCCTGTAAGCTTTTTTGACAATACCACAACCGGAGATATTTTAAGCCGGATTTCCTACGATATTGATACCATCAACGCTTCCTTATCCAACGATGTGGTGCAGGTTCTCTCAAGTTCCGTCACCATTGCCGGTTCCCTCTTCATGATGATACGCTTAAGCCCCCGTCTGGTGCTTATTTTTACTGTTACCATTCCTCTGGCCCTGGTACTGGCTTCTTATCTGACCCGTATGGTCCAGCCCATGTTCCGGGCCCGTTCAAAGGCTGCCGGAGATTTAAATGGCTATGTGGAAGAGATGATTTCCGGCCAGAAGACGCTTCGCGCCTATACCCAGGAAGAGCGGGTCATTAAAGAAATGGATGTGCAGAATAAAAAGCTGGCGGATGCCTATTACAAAACAGACTACTACGCCAGCATCATGGGCCCTTCCACCAATGCCATCAATAACCTGGCTCTGGCCCTGATTTCCGTATTTGGAGCCATCCTGTATCTGAAAGGCCAGATTGACATTGGCAGCATTTCCGCATTCGTTTTATA
>CANRXD010000289.1 GCA_947643685.1 uncultured Clostridium sp.
CGCCTCCCGTTTTTTGCCCGGTTTGCTGCTTTCTGCTCTTCCGGCCGTTTTTGCCCGGCCTGCCGCCTCCTGCTATTCCAGCCGTTTTTGCCCGGTCTGCCGCCTCCTGCTATTCCAGCCGCCGCACCTTAGTTTAATTTCAGCATGCTTCCCTTTACCTGGGTGATTCCACTGGCCTCCATCTTGAGGGTTCCGTTGGCCTTTACCTCCACGGAAGCCCCCTCTACCTTACTGCTCTGTCCTTTTATGTTAAGACTCTGCTGAGCCTCTATTTTTACAGTCCCTGCCTTTATGGCCGCCTGATTGCCGTCTGTCACGAAGATCTCCGTTCCCCCGGCCTTCATAGAAATCTTCTTATCGGCGCTCATGGTAATCTGACCATTTTGGGCATCCAGCAAAAATTTATTTTTACAGTCCTTGTCGCTGACCTCTGCCGTTTTTTTCTCATCATCTAAAACCACTTTAAGTTCTTCCGGGGTCTGGATTTCAATTTTTTCCTTTCCCTTTTCATCTGAAAGCCGGATCATACACCCGGACAGCGTCCGGATCAGCTTAATGGAATTATCTTTGTTTGCCGTTTCTTTCGGAATCGTGTTCGTTTTGTTCCATAAAGTGCCAAGCATAATTGGACAGTTCCGGTCTCCAAGCTGAAAAGCCACGACCACTTCGGCCCCAATCTCCGGCAGAATATAAATTCCAAATTCCTTTCCCGCATAAAGGCTCATCATCGGCATCCAGCCGCTGACATTTCTTCCTTCCTCGCCCAGAGAATACTCCACCTTCACCATTCCCTGATGTTTGTCATCCCAGTTTTCCTTTACAATTCCTGTGGCAACCCCCTGTATGCCCATGAGCCTGCCGTTTCCGTCCGGCTGCGTCCCTTCAAAAAAACCAGTCATTCCCAGCCTCCCACTTCAAAAATGGTGACAAAACCGTCTTCGCCGATCTGATGCTCCACTTCTGTCACATAGTATTTTTTATCCAGCATGCTGTCCATGCTGCGGATTTCAATATAGCGGCCAGGTACAATCTGCGGAATCCCCACACACTCGACCCGTCCGGTCTGCCCCCTGGACACCAGACGGTCTGCCAGTGCGCTGGCCCTGGCCTTTGCCTGTGCCTCTGTCACCGCGTCAGGAGCCGTCCATATCCGTTTTCCCGGTGCGGGTAATGCCGCCGTCTGCTGGTCCTTCGATTTTGCAGTTGCCTTTCCGGAAATATTCTTCTGCCCGGCCGGATCGTATCCGATCACTTCCACCTCATAATTAACATAACTGCTGCTCCGTTCAAAATGGTACAGCCCTTTCTGTATTCCCAGGCTGATCACCGGACTTTTGGCGCTCCTTGGTTTTCTGAAATATGCCTTGTCCCCCACTACGAAAAACTCCCGGTCCGCCCTTCCTGTACCGATTAGCTCCATGGTAATAAAATCATAATCAGAAACCGTCTGGGATACAGGCAGCTCCAGCTGGTCGTTTGTTGCATCTGTCACTGCGCTGCATAACTTCTTATATGGCTTCATTACCGCCTCAAACGCTTCCGAATAATTCTTTACATCATGTAAGAGATAGTGGGTGCCTCCGGTCATCATAAGCCTCCGGACATCCATGGCAGTAATGGTCAGGCTGATTCCGTCAGCCGCGTCAAACTCCACATCCACTGCGGCAATATATCCCTTAAAAATCATCAGGGTATCTGAACCATAGCCCAGCTCCGCCTCCAGCACCTTCCCCGGCACTGCCTTGCTTTTAAGGCCGGAATCCAGCGCGTGGTTTTCAAAGTCATAACACCGGTTAAGCACCACCTGAACGCTCCCTGCATGAGACAAAGACAGGGAAGCCCGGATTTCCTGGACATGGATTTTTTTATTGCTGATAATGTCAGATCCGTCAATTTTAATTTTCGCGGCCGGAACCTGAAACCTGCTGTATTTTTTCTCCAGAGCCTCATACGTATAGGTTCCCGCCATCAGATCTGCCATAAAACTCCCTCTTTTGGCGGCTTTGCTGTCTTTAGCCGCCTCCTGCCTCTTTTGGCGGCTTTCTTTATAAGGCCGGAATTTTTAATATCTGCCCCGGTTTTAAATCAAGGGGATTTTCAATTCCATTGGCCTTCGCAATCATTCTCCATTTTTCACAGTCGCCATATTCCTTATGCGCTAACATCCACAGACTCATGCCCTCCGTATAGGTAGTATATTTGGTCCGGTCCGGTGATTCCAGAGGCGTCTTATACCCGTCCTCCTCCCGCACAATTACTAACTTCACACTGGCCCGGATTGGCTTTCCATTAATGCTGAACATGGTGTAGGTGTGTTCTAAGGATTTCACATAACCAGTAAACTCCAGATCACCCCAGCAAAAGGTCACCACCGGCGGCCGATGTTCATCCGGCTTCACCATAACTAACTTCATCAGTTCATTGGTGTACACAGAAACCGGTTCCGGTTCCTTAAGCCCGCCGGAGGCTGCCGACAGCATCGCCGTGTTGGCGGCGAGCTGCATAAGGCTTGATGAGTCAAAAATCAATGAAACACTTAATTCCATGGGGGCAATACCCGTAAACTGCGGGATCGCAACGTCACCCATTTCATTTTTTTCTTTGTAAACAGCCCGATTGGAAATCGTATACGAGCTGGGATTAAAAACACAGGGAATCGTTTTTACCCCGTTCTTTCCAATCACAAGCTTTGCCTTAACAAAGGAACCAACCAGTTCCTGAAGCATGGGCGCTTCCCCCTTCCCGTTGTTGTACTCCCCGAACTGTTACCGCAGCTCCGCCTGCTCTGTTATGTCAATCAGTCATTTCCGCGCTGCAGTCGTTCCAGCTTAAGCTGGCCCCGCAGCTGCTTCATCATGCGTTCGATGATTCTTTGCTGCCGGCGCGGATCACTGAGTTTACGATGATTTTGCATCAGTTCTTCAATTTCTGCCTTCTGGGCTGTAATCTGTTCTGTCAGCTTTGTCAGACGTTCCTCATATTCATTTACGGTCCGGACCTTATTTCCCATCACCTGGACCGTATGGATATCTTCCTCCGAAAGTTTCCCTGCCGGCTGCTCCTGCAAGAACTGAAGCTGCGTCCTGGCATCCTGTACAGGCGAGTCCATTCCCCTGGGCGGCATCATTCTGGCAATGATCCGGTCAGGAACCGGGAGCCCAAAATCATACCCCGGCGAGTCATATTCAGGAAAACCATGCCCGGGAAAATCATGTCCGGAGAAATCATATCTGGAGAAATCATATCCGGAAACAACATGCCCTGTGGAATTTTTCTTCTCCGGCACCCCGGAAGCCTGCGGGCTTTCTGGTGTCCGAAAGATCTGCAATGCCTTTGATGACACCCTGTCTGCTGCATAAATACCGGAT
>CANRXD010000290.1 GCA_947643685.1 uncultured Clostridium sp.
CCATCATCGGCGCGGCAGCCACAGAGCTTTCCGCCGCCAATATTGGCGCGGATGCATGCGGGGTGGCTCTTGGCTCTGAACAGTATACTTTGATGTGTCTGGCCGTGTCCTGGTTTACCATGGCATTAAACGGCGCAGGATGGCTTCTTTTTACCGGAGTGGCAACACCATCCCTGGAAAACTTAAGAAATAAGGTATCCGGCGGTGATATGAAATGGCTGGTAGTCTTAAGCGGCGCCTGCTCTCTCGGAATTTTCGGTTATCTTAATGCAGGAGAAATCTTAAAGGGAGTGGGAAATACCCTGGCGGTCCTCACAGGAGCTGTCTCCATGGTGATTCTGGTGAAAACCGTATGCAAAAAAATTCCCAAGCTTATGGAGTATTCCCTGGGAATTGCAATGATCATCGGAATGATTTTTGCGGTTGGTTACGACCAGCTTTTCATGTAAGGGGATAAAGGAGGCAGATTATGAACGAAAAAGAATTAATGAAGCAATGGAAAAAAGACAGTATACGGATTGGTTCTCCCACCAATATTCTTGCCGCCCTTACGGCGTTTCTGCCGGTCATCTGGCTTTGCACTACATATAATTGCTGGCCGCCGGTGAGCACCGTTCTTACAGCATGGGGCATGGTTGCGGCATCCTTTGGCGCATTTTATTTCGTGGAACCCATTTCCTATTATGCAGCTCTCGGCATGACTGGTACATATCTGGGCTTTTTATCCGGTAATATCGGAAATATGAGAGTACCCTGTGCGGCGCTGGCTTTAGATGTGACAAAATCGGAGACCGGAACCATTCAGGCGGAAGTCGTTTCCACCATGGCAATCTGTGGTTCCATCGTGACAAACCTGATCGGCACCACTTCCGCAGTGATTATCGGCGGTGCTGTTCTGGCCGTGCTTCCGGAATTTATTGTGGCAGGTCTTACGAAATATGCAAGTTCCGCGATTTTCGGGGCAACCTTCGGAAACTTTGCCATCAAATATCCGAAAATTGCTGTATTTGCTCTTTTGATTCCTGTGGTTCTTAAAATGTTTACAGGGCTTCCGGCGGCGGCCGTTATTGTCTGCACCGTATTCGGAACTCTGCTGGTTGCCAGGGTATTTTATCAAAAAGGTTTGCTGGCATCATAGAAAGAGAGGTTATTGTATGTGGGAAAAATGTAAAGATTTGCAGAATGAACTGGTTGCCATGAGGAGAGAGCTTCATAAAATCCCGGAAGTGGGCGGAAATCTTCCAAAGACGAAGGCTTATGTGATGGCCCGTCTTACAGAAATGGGGATCCCCTTCACAGAGAATAAAAGTGACAGCGGCCTGATTGCGGAGATTAAGGGAGGAAAGCCCGGGAAGACCATAGCGCTTCGTGCGGATATGGATGCCCTTCCTATTTTAGAGGCCAATGATGTGGATTATATTTCCACCCATGAGGGCTGTATGCACGGCTGCGGTCATGATACCCATATGACCATGCTGCTGGGGGCTGCGAAGGTTTTAAATGAAAATAAAGCTCAGATTCCCGGAAACGTCCGTCTTCTGTTCCAGACAGACGAAGAGGGTTCCAGAGGAGCGGAGCGTACTATTAAAGAAGGTGGTCTGGAAGGCGTGGACGCGATTTTCGGAACCCATATCGGAACCATCCTTTCCAGAGAGATTCCGGCCGGAACTGTAATCTGTATGCCTGGATGCTGTATGGCTTCCTTTGATAAATTTGTCATTAAGGTAAAGGGAAACGGCTGCCACGGCTCCACGCCGGAGAAGGGCGTTGACCCCATTAATATTGCTTCCCATATTGTAATCAATCTTCAGGAAATCATTGCAAGGGAGATTTCAGCCGTGAAACCGTCGGTTCTTACCATCGGACATATGGAAGCCGGATTCGCTTATAATGTAATTCCGTCGGAGGCTCTGATTGAGGGCACCATCCGCGCTGTGGAAGAAGATGTCCGCCAGGAGCTGGCCAGGAGAATCGGTGAGATAGCAGAGGCAACGGCCAAAGCGTTCCGCGGCGAGGTAGAGTATGAGATGATCTGGGGAGCACCGCCTGTCATTAATAATCCCGATATGGCGAAGCTGGCCTGCGAATGCGCGGCAGAGATTGTCGGAAAGAATATGGTCATTGACCATGTGGACGCTCCCAACATGGGCGGCGAGGATTTCGCGTATTATGTGAATCAGGTTCCCGGCGCTTTCATGTTCTTAAGCTCCTCCAATCCGGAAAAGCATACGGATGTACCCCATCATAATCCAAAATTCAATGTGGATGAGGATGTGTTCTGGATCGGCTCTGCCCTGTTCGTAAAGATTGTTGAAAAATTCCTGGGAATGGAATAGAAGAAAGGAACTGTATATGTCACCATTGCTGCTTTTTGGCGCCTATGGAGTCCTTGTTTTCGTTGCCATGTATCTGTTTATTTATATTCCCAATAAGAAGAAGCAAAGAAAAATGAAGGAACTCCACGACTCCATCACCCCCGGCGATGTGGTGATCACCATCGGAGGAATCGTAGGCACCGTTGTGAAACGGGACGGGGAATATGTGACCCTTCTGGTGGATGAGGGGAAGGAAGCAACCATACAGGTGGTTCTTTACGCAATAGGCCAGAGGAAAGAAAAGAAAGCATAAAAAGTGGCTGCCAGGGAGAAGTTCTCTGTGGCAGCCACTTTTAAAATATTTTCAGGCGGCGTTTGTGCTTTTCGAAAGAGTACGGAATCTTCGCAGGGCTGAACTGTTACTCATATACCCCATATACAGGTTTTCAGGAATAGTCAAATGATTTTAAGTGTGATATACTAAGCGGAGGAAAGGAGCTTTTTGCGATGGACATAAAGGAAAAAATTGGCCTGGTATTTCCCTACAATGTGGTGGTGCTGATGCTGTTTTACGGCTGCCCGCTATTTATGAGTGATACGGGAACTGCCGTGCTGTTTCTGATGGTGGTGATTCCGGTGGGCGTGTTTTTCTGCGGTTTTGTCTGCGGACAGAAACATGGTTTCCAGTTTTTATTTGTTGTGATTTCCCTGATCTGCTTTGTGCCTCAGTATTGGGTTCTGTTCCATGACTGGGAAGCCTGGTGTGTTTATGCGGCCATGTATACAGGCTTTGCCCTGGCCGGACTTTGCACCGGATGGGTGGTGTCAAAGGCAGTGAATCGGGTGCTTAAGCGGCGGGAGGAGAAACATGAGTAAGGAACAGAAACGGCTGGCGGCCATTATCCTCTGCATTATGGGGATCATAGGGAGTCTTATGGCCATGAAGGACCGGAGTGTACAGACGGCAGGGATAAGCCAGGGCGAAAAGTCTGCTGAATGCTTGACAGAAATAGGGAATTATGATAAATTATGAGTCAGTCCAAATACACTG
>CANRXD010000291.1 GCA_947643685.1 uncultured Clostridium sp.
AAGCCAATCTTTTGCTGCTGGTCACAGAAAAAAATCCTTGCATTTTCCTGGGAAATGTGGTAGGATACAGAGGATAACATAAGTAACTGGCCGAAAAGAGTGGACAATAGTCCACTCTTTCGTTTTGTACTGTCCTCTGTCCGTGCCGGTGAGACACGCACGGATGCGGGGAAAGAAGGCGAAGATGAAAGAACCGACTGGGAAGATGCCCGGAAGGGGGATGCACAAATACGGGGAAAAGGCCGGAAACCATGGATATGGAAAGGTGGTGGAACGTATGTCAAAAAAGGAAGAATATGAGGCAAAGGTAGAGGCATTCCTGATGCCTGTGATGGAAGAAAATCAATTTGAGCTGGTGGATGTGGAATACGTGAAGGAAGCCGGCACCTGGTATCTGAGGGCCTATATTGATAAAGAAGGCGGTTTTACTGTTGACGACTGCGAGATGGTGTCCAGACGCTTAAGCGACTGGCTGGATGAAAAAGATTTCATTGATGACAGTTATATTTTGGAGGTCAGTTCCCCAGGGCTTGGAAGACCTTTAAAAAAAGAAAAAGATTTAAAAAGAAGTCTTGGAGAGCAGGTGGACATCAAGCTTTACCGGGCTGTGGACAGACAGAAGGATTTTACGGGAAAACTTACGGCTTATGATGAAAATACCATTACAATCGCTTATGAGGATGGAGCGGAGACCACATTTGAAAGGAAAGATATTGCCTTAATTCGTCTGGCATTTGATTTTTAAAGGAGGATAAAAAATGAACAAGGAACTGCTGGAAGCAATGAGCGTGCTGGAAAAGGAGTATAATATCAGCAAGGATACATTGCTGGAGGCCATCGAAAATTCCCTTCTTACGGCATGTAAGAATCATTTCGGGAAGGCGGACAATGTGAAGGTGATCATTGACCGCGAGGGCTGCGACTATTCCGTTTATGCAGAGAAAGAGGTTGTGGAGACGGTCGAGGACCCGGTGACCCAGATAAGCCTTGCAGATGCGAGAATGAAGGGTCCGGGATATGATATCGGCGATATCGTTCAGATTTCCATTGACTCCCACGATTTCGGCCGCATTGCCACGCAGAACGCAAAGAATGTGATTCTCCAGAAAATCCGTGAGGAAAGCAGAAGATCCCAGTTAAACAAGTGGCAGTGCAAGGAGAAGGAAGTGGTGACCGGCATTGTGCAGCGTTATATCGGGAGAAACGTGAGCATTGATCTTGGAAAGGTGGATGCGATTTTACCGGAATCCGAGCAGGTTAAGGGCGAGATCTTTCAGAGGACGGAGCGTATTAAGGTGTACATCCTGGAAGTTAAGGATAATCCCAAGGGGCCGAGAATTTCTGTGTCCAGAACCCACCCGGATCTGGTAAGGCGGCTGTTTGAGGCGGAGATCGCGGAGGTCCGTGACGGAACCGTAGAGATTCGCGCCATAGCGAGAGAGGCAGGCTCCAGAACCAAGATCGCTGTAAGCTCCACAGACCCCAATGTGGATCCGGTGGGTGCATGCGTCGGCTTAAACGGTGCCCGTGTGGGAGCCATCGTAAGCGAGCTCCGCGGTGAGAAAATCGACATCATCAACTGGGATGATAATCCGGCCTTCTTAATTGAAAATGCCTTAAGTCCGGCTAAGGTAATCTCCGTAGTTGCCGATGAAGACGCGAAGGAGGCCCAGGTCATTGTTCCGGACTACCAGTTATCTCTTGCAATCGGAAAGGAAGGACAGAATGCAAGGCTGGCGGCCAGACTGACCACCTATAAGATTGATATTAAGAGCGAGACACAGGCCAGAGAGCTTGGACTCTTCGATGCGCTGGAATTTGGCGAGTACGAAGAGGGGTATGAAGAGTATGAAACTGAAAACAGCTATGACGTTCCCCCAGAGGAAACCTACCAGGAAGATTCCGAAGAAGAATAGGAGAGAAGTGATCGAGCAGTGAGTACAGAAAAGAAGTATCCGCAGAGACAGTGCATCGGCTGCGGGGAAATGAAAAACAAACGGGAGTTGATTCGTGTCCTCAAAGGCACGGATGGTCAGATTTCCATTGATGCCACCGGAAGGAAGAACGGACGCGGAGCGTATCTTTGTCCGTCCATGGACTGCTTTAAAAAAGCGGTAAAGGGAAAAGGGCTGGAGCGTTCCTTTAAAATGGCAATTCCGAAAGAGGTATACGAAAGCCTGGAAAAGGAGATGGAACAGATTGACAAATAGAAGCAAAATCTTCGGCCTTTTAGGTCTGGCGGCGAAGGCAGGGAAAATACAGAGCGGAGAATTTTCCACGGAAAAGTCCGTGAAATCCGGGCGGGCATGCCTTGTCATCGTTTCCGAGGAGGCATCGGAAAACACGAAGAAAATGTTCCGGAATATGTGTACTTACTATAAGGTCCCTTATTATGAATTCGGAGGAAAGGAAGAGCTTGGCCATGCCACAGGGAAAAAGATGCGGGCTTCCCTGGCTGTGCAGGATCCCGGCTTTTCTGAGGCACTTTTAAAGCAGCTTTGTAGTATCAGTTTCGTTACAGACTGAATGGTTAGTGACAGTTTGGGAGCTATCTGAACTGTTACAACGGTTATGCTTTGTATGAACGGAGGTAGTGAGTGTGAGGGTTAACGAAGTGGCAAAAGAATTAGGAAAGACAAATAAAGAGGTTGTAGATATTTTGCAGAAGAATAATGAAGAAGTAAAAAACAGTCAGACAAGTGCATCCGGTGAGCAGGCAGCTGCAGAGAAGAAGGAAACAGCGGTGAAGCCGGAGACAGGAGAGGCAAAGGAAGCAGCGCCGGCACAGCCGGCAAAGAAGAGGATTGCGGCTGTGTACCGTCCGCAGAACAGCAGCCAGAAGGGCCGTCCGGGTCAGGGAAGGCCCCAGGGCCAGAGACCGGTGAGACCGGCCGGCGGCGGAATGCAGGTACGTCCCACAACTGCGTCTACGTCGTCAGGCGTGCAGGGAAAGCCTCAGCAGAGCGTTTCCCAGGCTCCAAAGACTTTGCAGGCAGCGGAAAACAGACCGCAGGCCTCTGTAAGCAAACCGCAGGCAGCGGAAAATAAACCACAGACAGCGGAAAATAAACCGCAGACAGTGGAAAATAAATTGCAGACAGCAGATAATAAACCGCAGGCAGCTGTGACGGCACCCGCAAAAGAGGTAACGGCGCAGTCGGCGGAGCCTGTAAAGGCTCCGGCAGCTTCAGCTCTGGAACCAAAGGCGGCGGCCCCGCAGCCAGCTGTGACAGCGGGTGTGCAGACGCAGAATCCGGTCCGCGAGAACCGCGAAGGCCGCGAAAACCGTGAAGGCCGTCCGAACCAGGGAGGTTACCAGGGGAACCGTGAAGGCCGTCCGGGCCAGGGAGGCTACCAGGGGAACC
>CANRXD010000292.1 GCA_947643685.1 uncultured Clostridium sp.
TTGAAAAGTAAAGTGAACTGAGGTTGTCCAACTGTGTAATCCCTTTTTTCCTTTGGAAAGAAAGAACGGCAGAAGAACAGTCCTGCAGTTTCCTTTTCCTCGATAAAAATATAAATATCATTTCCAGAAAAGGGAGTAGACAGAAGATAGTCCGCTTCTATGAGAGAAAATTGATTTCTCTTTTCGTTGTAGCGGAAGATTAGTTTATTATTATCAAAAATCTGTTCGATATGGGCAAGGGGAGCAAAGCGGTTTTCAATTTGTCCTATGTACCGGCTTCTGCATATGGAGGGGTATGTAATAGTTCCGTTTATGATTTCGGAAAAGACCGACTCCCGGTTCTGCGTTGCAATCCGCAGGTCTTTTAATTTGCCAAGGCCCATGAGGTGATGAAAGTCAATGGGTTTGAATTCAATAGTAAGATCTACAGATTTTCCTTTACGTCCAATGATGATGTGATATTGTGTATCCAGGAGGGAACGAAATCCCTCGGCTGTTGTTCTAAGTTTATCAGATATCTGTTGTTCCATAGACGTTGCTCCTGGTGAATGTGAAGGCGGCAAACAATTTATAGTAAAAAAACCGTCCTGCTTTGACACAAGACGGTTTTAAGCATTTTCTTTCGGCCAGAGCCTACTCCGGTTTGAGGTTACTGCATAACCCCTACTGAAAGCTCTGCATAACAAGGCATTCCGGTACGCTGTTATGCTTCAACGCTTGGACAGACACACGCCGTTGCCTGTCTGGTATTATTATTATATGCGGAGCGCAAAAATATGTCAAGAAAAATAAAAATGCAGATGGAGAGATACCATGCCTAAAATTATTTTTACCTCACGCTATCTGCGGGATGCTCCTCCAGCCCAGCTTGAAAACTATGTGAGATATATCTCTACCTGTGAAGGTGTGGAGAAAATCGATGAGAGCAAGTTAAACCTCCCGGCAACAAAGAACCAAAAGGAACTGATTCAGCAGTTAATCCGCGACATTCCGGCATCCAAAGAGATGTTGGAATACGCGGATTTTCTTTTGCGGCCCACCATTGGAAATGCTTCGGAATGTTTGGAGAAAGGATGGAAGGAGAAGCATTAGAACGCTTGCAGAAAACCACGATTGCTCAATATGAAGGTTATAATATTCCAGGGGCAGCAGAAATTATTGCAAAAGAAATGAAAGAAAATAAGGATTTAGTAATTAATTTCGCATCCTTAGAAAATGCAGAGTATGATCAAATTACAGAAGCATTACGAAAAGGGAAAATGGTTGTAGATTGGTTAAAAGAGTGGAGAGATGGCTTGAATTAATGATATTATAATTTTATATTTGAGTTTCAACAAAAGGGTGATTTCATAAATATTTGAAAGCGCCTTTTTTCGGAGAAGTCTATTGAATTTAAGAAATCAAATTCTCATTAACAATTCAGGAAAGGTAAGAACATAAAACACAGTTTTGCATACCGTTAAACCAAGTATTTACAAGGGATTGTGGGGAGGGGCTGGAGATTATGGATGAACCCACGTCGGCGCTGGACCCGGAACTGACAGGTGAGGTTTTGGAGGTCATGCGGGAACTTGCAACAGAGGGGAGAACCATGCTGGTGGTGACACATGAGATGGCATTTGCCAGAAATGTGTCCACGAAGGTTGTATTTATGGAACATGGCCGTGTGGTGGAAACCGGAAGAACCAGAGAGATTTTTGAAAATCCGAAGGAAGAACGGACACGGGAATTTTTAAGAGATTACTATGAAAGCTCAGCGCTCCGCCGCTGAGCGGAGGGTTTATAGGAAACCCCACTTTCATTCATGGTGGTGCCTTAAGCAGGGCATGGGGGTTTACTATGAAAGTGTTGACCGGCAGCAGTTGCGGGAGCACGAAGTGCGGAGCAATCGGCTTTCATGCATGGTGATGCCTGCGTGAGCAGGCATGTCCGTTTACAAAGTATATGAAAAGGAAAATGTGTGTAAAGGAGAATATGATTATGAAAAATAAAGGATTGAAAACGGTGGCGGCGATGACCGCTTTCGTAAGTGTGCTGGCGCTTTCAGGATGTGGACAGAATACTGCAGAAACCACAGAGGCAAAAGATCTTCTTTCCCGGATTCAGGACAGAGGCGAGCTGATTGTGGCTATGGAGGGAACCTGGTCTCCGTGGACATATCATGATGAAAATGACGAATTAACAGGATATGATGTGGAAGTCGCAAGAGCCATTGCAGAGCGGCTTGGTGTGGAAGTGACCTTTGTTGAGGGAGAATGGGACGGTCTTTTTGCCGGTCTTGACGCCGACCGTTATGATCTGGTAGTAAACGGTGTGGACATTACTGACGAGCGGGCAGAAAAGTATGATTTTACGGAGCCGTATGCGTATAACCGTATTGCCATTATTGTAAACGGAGACAATGAGGAAATTCAGTCCTTTGAGGATTTGGAAGGAAAAAACACGGCAAATACGATTACCAGTACCTATGCAGAGTTAGCTGAAAGCTGTGGAGCAAGTGTAACCGGAGTGGATGATCTGAATCAGACGTTTGAACTGCTTCTTTCCGGACGTATTGATGCAACACTCAATGCTGAACTGACTTACTATGATTATATGAAGGCTCATCCCGATGCCAATATTCAGATTACAGCACTGACAAAAGAGGCATCCCGGGTGGCGATTCCGGTTCGTAAAGGGGCGGAAACAGAGACATTTCGGGCTGCCATCGACGATGCGATAAAAGCATTAAGAGAGGATGGAACACTGGAAGAACTTTCAGAAAAGTATTTTGGAAGCGATGTGTCTCAGGCACCGCAGGAGTAAAATAAAAAATCAGGGGCTGAAATCGGGATTCACCGACCAGCCCCTTTTTCATTGTCTGAAACCGGATATCCGGGAGATCAGCCCAGTACAGAGGTGGCAATGGCATTGGCCAGAGCGTCGATCTCGGATTCGTTGTCAGCTTTGAGGGAAGAGGTAACCGTCATCTCTTCGTCCAGAATGGTCATGTTTTTCAGGGATTCGATTTCCTCCTTCATCAGTGCGCCGGAACGGGGAGCCCAGGAGCCGCTGCCCATAATGGCCACCGTGCGTTTTTGCAGGTTAAGGGCCTTCATGTCCATAAGGAAGTTATGCATGGGCGGGAAGATCCCCAGATTATAAGTAACAGAGGCCAGAACAAGGTGGCTGTACTTAAACAGGTCGGAGATCAGGTAGCTGACATGGGTGGAGGATACATCGTACAGCCGGGTGTTCGTGACACCCCGGGCCGTAAGCTTGGCAGCCAATACCTCGGCGGCGGCCTCAGTGTTGCCGTACATGGAGGCGTAGACGATCATGACGCCCTTTTCCTCCGGCTCATAGGTGGCCCAGTGGGTGTACT
>CANRXD010000293.1 GCA_947643685.1 uncultured Clostridium sp.
TCCCATCGAAAAAACGGAGACTCCCGCGTCAAGGCTTCTTGCAGCCGTACAGAACGGCTACCGGGGAATGATCAGGAAGTTCTTAAAAAGAAAAGCTCTTGTTATGATTACGTCGGTCGTGCTGCTGGTGTTGTCCTTTATGATGGCGGCCGAACTCAGGATGGAACTTATGGTGGCTGATGACCCCGGTATCATTGCCATAAGCATTGAGACCCAGCCGGGTCTTACTACCGATAAGGTGGATGAAATTCTTACAAAGGTGGAGAGTTTTGTAACCCAGGATGAAGATCTGGAATCCTATATGCTTTCCTACGGAAGCAGCGGACTTTCCATGAGCTTAGGGAACGGAGCGACTTTGACGGCTTATCTTAAGGATGATAAGTCCAGGAAAACGGATGAAGTGTTAAAGGCATGGAAGCGGGAGCTTCAGGGGTGGCCGGACTGCGCTATTTCCCTGGAAAAGCAGAGCTCCATGGGAGCGACCATGTCCATGGGTGCTGAAGATGAGGCCAGTTATATTCTGGTCAGCACTCAATATGAGGAACTGAAGGCAGTGTCTGATGCCGTTGTGGAGGAGCTCCAGGCACGCCCGGAAATTACCCGCGTCCATTCTTCCCTGGAAAATGATGCACCTCTGGTTAAGATTTCTGTGGATCCGGTAAAGGCGTCGGCAGAGGGGCTTTCTCCAGTTCAGGTGGCCTCCCAGGTGTACACTATGTTAAGCGGCGTAGAGGCTACCACCTTAAACGTTGACGGAACTGATGTGAGCGTCATGGTGGAATTTGCAGAAGATGCTTATGATACTATTGATAAGATGCAGGGAATTGTCCTTCCCACGGCCACAGGAAGCTCTGTTGCCCTCATGGATATTGCGGATATCGGATTCAAGGACAGTCCTCAGAGTATCATAAAGAGCGACAAACAATACCAGGTTACCATAAGCGGGCAGCTTACGGACATGGCGGACAGCAATACAGAGGGTATGCTCCAGAAGGAGGTTGTGGATAAGTATCTGGATGCCGCCGTATCGCTTCAGGAAAACACGATGGATGAAATGATGAATGAAGAGTTTTCCAGCCTGGGAACGGCCATCGCAACAGCTGTGTTTTTGGTATTTGTAGTGATGGCGGCCCAGTTTGAGTCCCCCAAGTTCTCTCTGATGGTTATGACTACGATTCCGTTCGCCCTGATTGGCTCCTTCGGACTTCTCTGGCTGGCAGACAGCCCCATCAGCATGGTAAGCCTTCTGGGCTTTTTGATGCTGGTGGGAACCGTTGTAAATAATGGTATCCTCTATGTGGATACAGCCAATCAGTACCGGAATGAGATGGATATTGATACGGCCCTTATCGAGGCCGGAGCCACCAGACTTCGTCCGATGCTAATGACCACGCTGACCACAGTCGTGGCCATGATCCCCATGGCCTGTGCATATGGTGATTCCGGCGAGATGATGCAGGGCCTGGCGCTGGTTGACGTGGGAGGCTTGATTGCATCCACAGTTCTTGCTCTTCTCATGCTGCCGATTTATTATAAGGTGATGAACGGCAGGAGGAAAGCGGAGCCGGATTACGATTGATGAGCGGGGGCGTCCGCCCGATGTGGAAAAACGGACGAAAATTGTCTTACAAGCGAGCTTGACGTCTATTTTCGTCCGCTTTTCCACGCCCTGTGAACTGTAACATGGAATTGACAGAAATCGTAAGAGAATTGTTATTGTCTTTAAAAGCTGCAGATAGTATCCTTATAAATGGAGGAAAAGCCAATGAGACAGTTAAAAAAATGGAAAAGAACAGGAATCCTGTTTCTTTCGGCAGCCATGGTGGCAGGAAATGTCCCCTGGCTTTCCGAAAACGGGCTTCTTACAGTGCGGGCGGCTGAGAAGGCCTCCCCTGTGACGGAATATGATGAGGAAACGCTTGATAAGTTCAGGGATAATGTGCTGGAATACTGGGAAATCCCCGGGCTGATCGAGCAGTACAACACCACATTCCGGAATCAGCTGGAGCAGTACTATTATAATCCGGGAAGCTCCACCGGACTTACCAGACAGCAGCTTCTGGATTTGGCGGAGGAACTTCGGAATGAGGCAAAGATCCTGGAGGATACCGCAGAAGAGGACAAAAGTGAGCTGACCAGGCGGCAGTACGAGGATTACCGGAGCAATATCCGGGTGTTAAAGGCAAGGGCCAAAGATCTGGAGGATGCCGCCGAAGGAAAATCTGCAGCCGGCACTTCTGCAATCCGCGCTCTGCGTATCACCAGGGATAAGAAAACGAAGGAAGCCAGGGCTCTGATGCGGGATTATGAGACTCTGGAGGCTCAGAGTGAGATCGCTCATAAAAATCTGGAGATTGCAGAGCTCTCCTATGGGACAGCGAAACGCCAGATGGAGCTGGGACTTTATTCGGCAGAAGATGTGCTGAGTGCTGAGGAGGCGTTAAACGCCGCCAGGGCGAAGGACGCTTCCGCCAAAACTGCTTATGTGAGCGGGAAACAGGAACTGATTAAGATGTTAGGCTGGAATTATGACGGCGATCCGGAGATCAGGAAAATCCCGGAACCGGATCTGGAGGCCATTGCCGGATATGATCCCTTAAAAGATGAGGCGAAAGCCATAGAAAATAACATCACATTGTTTGAAACCAGAATGAACAGTTCTAAAAGCCAGGGCGGTGCCAATAAAAAGGCGAGAAATATTCAGGAACAGGAAAATTCTGTCCGCAGCAGTCTGGACCTTTTATACCGGGATGTGATGCAGAAAAAGGCGTCCTATGAGGCAGCGGTACTTCAGTACACGGCGGCTCAGGCAGATAAGGCGGCGGCAGACAGAAAATACAATCTGGGAATGCTGAGCGGTCAGCAGTATCTGACGGCAGAAAATACCTGGCTTACGGAGGAAGCCGCCTTTGAGTCGGCAGGGCTTTCCCTGATGGCAGCCATGGAAGAATATGAGTGGGCAGTGAAGGGACTTTTAGAGCTTTCCACCGATTCGTCAGGATCATAAGGACAGGAGGAAAAGACAATGAAAAAATTAATGAAGCGGGTGGTCCCGGCAGCTCTGGCACTTTCCCTGACAGCGGCTCCTGTTATGGCCTATGCTGATGATTTTATTCCGGGGCCGGGACAGAGGTATGATGATGCCACCCTGGAAACCCTTAAGGATAACGTGCTTGAATACGATGAGATCGAGATGCTCGTTGACGAGTACAATGCCACTCTGAAAAACCTCAGGGAGACTTATTCTGATACACGTGACAGCTATAAAGATGCTGTAAAGCTGAAAAGCCAGATCCATTCCTCGGCCGGAGCCATATCCGAGGCGGCCAGCGAAATGAGCAGTATGGCTTCCATGT
>CANRXD010000294.1 GCA_947643685.1 uncultured Clostridium sp.
GACGCGAAGGAGTATATGGACCCCAAGGCGGCCAGGAGAATGGAGAGATTTTCCCAGTTTGCTGTTGCCGCAGCCAGGCAGGCGCTGGAAGATTCTGGTCTGGATATGGAAAGAGAGGACCCCTATGATGTAGGTGTCTGCGTCAGTTCCGGAATCGGGAGTTTACAGGCCATGGAGAGAGAGCATATAAAGCTTCTGGAAAAGGGACCGGGCCGCGTCAATCCGCTACTGGTGCCCCTTATGATAAGCAACATGGCCGCAGGCAATGTCTCAATTCAGTTTGGGCTGAAGGGAAAGTGCATGAATGTGGTAACTGCCTGTGCAACGGGAACTCACTCCATTGGAGAGGCCATGAGGTCCATTCAGCACGGAGAGGCAAAGGTGATGGTGGCAGGAGGTTCAGAAAGTTGTATTACGCCTCTTGGAGTAGCCGGATTCACCAGTCTCACGGCCCTTTCCACATCGGAGGATCCGAAACGGGCATCCATTCCCTTCGATGCAGAAAGAAACGGGTTTGTCATGGGAGAAGGAGCCGGCGTTGTGATCCTGGAGTCGCTGGAACACGCAAAAGCCCGCGGCGCAAAGATTTATGCGGAGCTTGTGGGGTATGGGGCTACCTGTGACGCTTACCACATCACATCCCCGGCGGAGGACGGAAGCGGAGCGGCAAAGGCTATGGAATTTGCCATGGCGGATGCGGTGGTAAAACCGGAGCAGATTGATTACATCAACGCCCATGGAACAGGTACCCACCACAATGACCTGTTTGAGACTAAGGCTGTCAGACTGGCCCTGGGAGATCATGCATACAAGGTGAAAATAAGCTCCACCAAATCCATGATCGGACATCTTTTGGGAGCGGCAGGGGGAGTGGAATTTATTGCATGTGTAAAGTCCATTGAAGATGGCTTTGTCCATGCCACAGCAGGACTTCTGACGGATGATCCGGAATGCGATCTGGATTACACCAAAGGAGACGGCGTTTCCATGGATGTGAATTATGTTCTTACCAATTCGTTAGGTTTCGGCGGACATAATGCAAGTCTTCTGCTTAAGAAATATGAGGGATAAGGAGAGCAAACTTTGGAAATCAAGGATATAATTGCGCTTATGGAAGCCGTTTCAAATAACGGGCTGACGGCCTTTGAATTGGAACAGGGGGATATGAAGCTTTCCATGAAGCGGGAGAAAAAACAGGTGTCGGCAGTTCCCATGATGGAGCAGCCTGGCAGCAGTGAAGAGATCCTTACCAAAATGCGGCCGGAAGGCAACGAAGGCGCAAAAAGCCGGGAAGAGACCGCTTCCGACAAGGTTGTAACCTGTCCTCTGGTCGGAACCTTTTATTCGTCCCCGTCCCCGGATGCCGGGGATTTTGTGAAGGTGGGAGACCATGTGAAAAAGGGCCAGGTCATCGGGATTGTGGAAGCCATGAAGCTGATGAATGAGATTGAGTGCGAGTATGACGGCGTAGTGGAAGCAGTTCTTGTGAGAAATGAGGAGACTGTGGAATATGGCCAGCCGTTATTTCGGATTCGCTGAGTCAGGAGGTAAATATCGTGTTGGGAATCAGAGAAATTCAGGAAATTATCCCCCATCGACATCCGTTTTTACTGGTTGATTGTATCGGGGAACTGGAACCGGGAGTACATGCGGTCGGGTATAAGTCCGTCTCATATAACGAGCCGTATTTTGCGGGTCATTTTCCGGGAGAACCGGTGATGCCGGGCGTTTTAATTGTGGAGGCTCTGGCACAGACGGGAGCTGTGGCCATCTTAAGTGCAGAGGAAAATAAGGGGAAGACTGCTTATTTTGGAGGTATGAATCATGTAAAGTTTAAGAAAAAGGTGGTTCCCGGAGATAAGCTTTGTCTGGAATGCAGGATCATTAAGCAGAAAGGGCCGGTAGGAATCGGAAGCGCCGTGGCAACTGTGGATGGAAAAACAGCTGCGTCTGCGGAGCTTACATTTATGATAGGGTAAACTGGTGATAGTATGTTTCAAAAAATTCTGATTGCAAACCGCGGAGAAATTGCGGTGCGGGTGATCCGTGCATGCAGGGAAATGGGAATTAAAACTGTGGCTGTTTATTCGGAGGCAGACCGGGATGCCCTCCATACGCTGCTGGCGGATGAAGCCATATGTATCGGCCCTGCCCCGTCCGCCGAAAGCTACTTGAATATGGAACAGATTCTGACGGCCTGTGTGGTCATGAAAGCCGATGCCATCCATCCGGGATTTGGTTTTCTGTCGGAAAATGCCAGATTTGCCGAGCTTTGTGAAAAATGTAAAATCCGGTTTATCGGTCCGTCCGCCGCGATTATTCATAAAATGGGAAATAAATCGGAGGCCAGAAAAACAATGATGGAGGCGGGAGTCCCTGTAATTCCGGGAAGCCGTGAGCCTGTTTTTACAGTGGAAGAAGGGATGAAAGCTGCCCGGGAGGTGGGATTCCCCGTGATGATTAAGGCATCCAGTGGAGGCGGAGGAAAGGGAATGCGTATTTCCTGGAATGAGGAAGATTTCGCATTTAATTTTCAGAATGCCCAGATGGAGTCAGTAAAAGGATTTTCTGACGACACTATGTATATTGAACGGTTTGTGGAACAGCCGAGACACATTGAGTTCCAGATTTTGGCGGACAGTTTTGGAAATGTGGTTCATCTGGGAGAGCGTGACTGCTCCATCCAGAGAAGGCACCAAAAGGTATTGGAAGAAGCCCCGTCGGCAGCTATTTCCGGCAGCTTAAGAAAGCGTATGGGGGATATGGCTGTTCGGGCGGCAAAGGCTGTTGGATATGAAAATGCGGGAACGATTGAGTTTCTTTTAGATAAAAATAAAGACTTCTATTTCATGGAAATGAATACAAGAATTCAGGTGGAGCATCCGGTGACAGAGGCAGTGACAGATCTGGATCTGATTAAAGAGCAAATTAAAATAGCAGCAGGCGAGCCATTGTCTTTTCATCAGGAAGATGTGAAAATAACCGGTCATGCCATTGAGTGCAGAATTAATGCGGAAAATCCGGAGAAAAATTTCATGCCCTGCCCGGGAATCATAACGGATATCCATTTGCCCGGCGGAAGGGGAATTCGGGTAGATACGGCTGTATACAATGGTTATAAAATTCCTCCAAGCTATGATTCCATGATTTTAAAGCTCATTGTTCATGACAGGGACCGGAAATCGGCCATTGCAAAAATGCGGAGTGCACTTGGGGAGCTTGTAATTGAAGGAATCACCACAAATCTGGATTTTCAGTACAATCTCATAAACGACAGGGATTTTGAGAAGGGGAATGTGGATACGGATTTTATTCCGTCACATTTTCCGGA
>CANRXD010000295.1 GCA_947643685.1 uncultured Clostridium sp.
CCGAGCAGGAACTTTCCGATCTCAGAGCTCAGGGCTTCCCGGCATTTGTGACCGCCCGGGATAATCTTTATTATGTCCGGGCAGGAGCGTTCCGGGAGCTTGATAATGCGGCTGCCATGGAACGTCATCTGAGAAATCTCGGATACAGCACAATTATTGTAAAAAGTGGTAACAGATAGATCCCTGACAGGCGTCACCGGCGCCTGGGGCTGCGAGGCGATTTTAAGTGGCCGTATGCGGTAACAGTTCGGGATATCTGAATGGTTACGAAAAGCGGTTACGAAAAGTGGCGGGTAAGGGATAAAAAAGACTTAAATTTTCCGGAAAAATATGGTATGATGAGATTGGACTCAGGGTTTAAGATTTCAGTACAGAAGCGAAAGAAGGGGGCGTTTTTATGGCAGGAGAAAATATGGTTATCACCATCGGCCGTCAGTACGGGAGCGGAGGAGCAGAAGTCGGAAAAAAGTTAGGAAAGCGGCTTGGCCTGAATGTCTATGATAAGGAGATTTTAAAAATGACCTCCGATGAAAGTGGCATCCGGGAAAGTTATTTTCATCTGGCTGATGAGAGAGCAGGGAACAGGCTGCTTTACAAGATTGTTCAGTCCATGATTCCGGAAAATACGTCCCCGTCTCTGGGAGCTGATCTGGTTTCTGCTGACAATCTGTTTCGGTTTCAGTCTGCGGTGATCCGGAAGCTGGCCCAGGAGGAGTCCTGCATCTTTGTAGGACGCTGCGCGGATCATATCCTGGCCGGAATGGAGAAACTGGTGCGGGTATTCATTTATGCAGATATGGACGCCAGGGTGAAAAGGATCAGGGAAAAGGGATATTATGAAGATTCGGAAGTAGTAAAAAATATCCGCCGCATGGATAAGGAACGCCGCGATTATCACAGGTATTATACAGGAAAGGATTGGGAATGTTTTGATAATTATGACCTGATTCTGAATTCCGCCAGGATTGGAACAGACGGATGCGTGGACTGCATTCTGGAGTACATGAAGATCCGCCGTTACTGTTGCGGGAATGAAAGGGACATGATAAAATAAAGGCGGCCGCCATATGGCGGACCGCTTTTTGATTACAGGAAAATAGTAACAGGCCAGACCGTACGGCAGAAGGAGAACCTTATGGAACATAAAAAAATACGCGCCGTGATTTTTGACATGGATGGCATGATCGTAGACAGTGAAATTGTATATATGGATTATCTTCTGGAGTTTGCCAGAACAAAGAATCCCAAAGTAACGATGGAGGAATTAAATCCCATGGTGGGCTTAAGCAGGAAGGACAGCTGGACCGTCATGGAGAAAGCCATAAATAATGGAGAGAACTGGAAAGCGCTGCGGGACCAGTTTTCCGCCCTGGATATTTACAGTCAGGTGAATTATAAAAAAATTTTCCGGCCGGAAGCCCTTAGTACGGCAAAAGAATTAAAAAGGCGGGGCTATGAAGTGGCTCTGGCATCTTCCACGGGCCCGAAGCTCATTGCGAGAATTATGGAAGAGACAGGAATGCGTCCGGTGTTTGATCTGATCGTCAGCGGAAAGCAGTTCGCACAGAGTAAGCCCAACCCGGAAATTTACCATTACACGGCCAAAACGTTAGGCTTTTCGGAGGAGGAGTGCTTCGTTGTTGAGGATTCCACCGTTGGAATTGCTGCGGCAAAGCGGGCCAATATGACCGTCGCCGCCTTAAGAGACGGAAGATTCGGTTTTGATCAGAGTCAGGCGGACTACCATATTGACCGGATTGATGAAATTTTGAATTACCTGTAAAAAAATATAGGAAAGGAACAAAATTGCTATAAAACAATGAGAGGATGAATCATGAGGAGGAGATGAGAATGGAAAAACAGGATTCTGTGGTGCTATGCGGCGCCAGCTCCTATGAACAGAAATATTACTTTAATCAACAGTTTAAAGCCCTTCCGGACCACATAAAGAAAGAGCTTCAGGTCATGTGTGTCCTGTTTACAGAGGATATTGGCGGGGTTTTAACTCTGGAATTTGCCCCGGACGGAACTCTGGAATTTCGGGTGCAGGCTGATGATAACGATTATTTATTTGACGAAATTGGAAGCGAGCTGAAAATCCGCCGGTACCAGAAGGAAAAAAGGGAACTTCTGGAATCTTTGGAGTTATATTACCGGGTGATATTCCTTGGAGAGAAAGTGAGGGAAGCAGATGAAACGTAAGAAAGTATTTTTAGGGGGGGTCCTTGTGGCGGCGTTTATTTCCATGGGGACAGCGGAAGCGTTTGCTACAAATTATGGTCCGGGAGGAAATAATCTCAACGTTCAATTTGATTACGATACGCAGGTCAACAATCCTGCCTATGACACAGGATGGAACGGAGGGACAGGCCCCGGGAATACGGGAAGCAATCCTTTAGGCGACAGAGATAAACGCGAGGAAAATATTTTTTCCGGCGGCCCCAATTCTGAGGCGGCAAAAAAATATCTGGAGGAAGAGGAGAATGCCTTCTACATCCACAGCACATACCGGGGAGGCACCTGGCAGAAACAGGAAAACGGTGCCTGGAAGCTTTTTAAGACAGACGGACAGCCTGTTTCCAGCGAATGGGCCTATGTGGACGGAAAAACTTATCTCATTGACATGTACGGCATTATGCAGACCGGATTCCAGAAGGTCAACGGCAGCTGGTATTACTTCAACAGTACGGGAGCCATGGAGACCGGATGGCTTTTAAAGGAAGGAAAATACTACTTCCTGAACAGTGACGGTTCCATGGCTTACGGCTGGGTCAATTCCTCCGGAAAGTGGTACTATCTGGACAATAGTACGGGAGTCATGCTGACCAATACCTATACCCCTGACGGACGATATGTGAGTGCAGAGGGGGAACTGGTCCCATGATGTTAAAAATCGGCGGTGTGACCTTAAAAAACAATGTGATTCTGGCTCCCATGGCAGGTGTCACGGATCTTCCGTACCGGGTACTGTGCAGCAGGCAGGGGGCCGGACTCGTGTGTATGGAAATGGTCAGCGCCAAAGCGGTCCTTTATAAAAATAAAAACACAAAGGAGCTTTTGATGGTAGATCCGGAGGAACATCCGGTATCTCTCCAGCTGTTTGGCTCTGATCCGCAGATCCTTTCGTCCATTGCCGGGGAGCTGGAGGAGGGGCCTTTTGATATTTTTGACCTGAACATGGGCTGCCCGGTGCCGAAAATCGTAAAGAATCAGGAGGGCTCGGCCCTTATGAAAAACCCGAAGCTTGCAGAGGAAATTTTAACAGCCATGGTAAAAACCATAAAGAAGCCTGTGACCGTAAAAATCCGTAAAGGCTTTGATGATTCCCGGG
>CANRXD010000296.1 GCA_947643685.1 uncultured Clostridium sp.
GGGGAAGTAGGATGGAAAAAAAGGCTCTGGTGTCCATGGCTTTTACGGCCAGAAAATTTGCCTATACACCCTATTCCGGATTTCAGGTGGGAGCGGCCCTTCTGTGTGAGGATAAAACCGTATATACCGGATGCAATATAGAAAACGCGGCGTTTGGTCCAAGCAACTGTGCGGAGAGAACCGCATTCTTTAAGGCGGTCAGCGAGGGAAAAAGGTCCTTTCTGGCCATTGCCATTGTGGGAGGGCCTTCCGGAAGGGAACCGGAGGATTTCTGCCCGCCCTGCGGTGTGTGCCGGCAGGTGATGATGGAATTTTGTGATCCGGAGTCCTTTATGATTTATTTGGGTAAGGCAGACGGTGAAATCAGGGAATACCGGCTGAAAGAACTTTTACCTCTTGGATTTTCGGGGAAAGGTGTGGAGAGAAAGGAATAAAGTCATATGACATACAGAGAAATTCTAAAAATGGTGGACCATACACTTTTAAAACAGACATCCACATGGGAAGAAATCAAAGCAATCTGCGACGATGCCCTTATGTTTCGGACGGCATCGGTCTGTATCCCTCCGTCTTTTGTGAAAGCGGCGGCAGATTATCTGGGGGATGAGATTCCGGTCTGCACTGTCATCGGTTTTCCCAATGGATATGCCACTACAAAGATAAAAGCTGCAGAGGCCCGGGATGCCGTGGAAAATGGTGCGGCAGAGATCGACATGGTAATTAACCTCGGATGGGTTAAGGAGAAAAAATTCGATTGCATTCTGGAGGAGATCAATGCGGTAAAGGAGGCCTGCTCCGGTCATATTTTAAAGGTGATTATCGAAACCTGCCTGCTTACCAGGGAAGAAAAAACAGAGCTTTGCCGTATAGTAACAGCTTCTCTGGCAGACTATATTAAAACCTCCACCGGATTCAGTACGGGCGGTGCTGTCTTTGAAGATGTGGCGCTTATGAAGGCCCACATGGGCGGGGGAAAAAAGATTAAGGCGGCCGGGGGAATTGCGGACTTTCAGGACGCTGTAAAATTTATCAGTCTGGGAGCTGACCGCCTGGGAACCAGCAGACTGGCAGCCCAGGCAAAAAAGAAAGAGGTGGATCTGGATGCAGAGGTATAAACGTATTTTTACCATCGTCATTGACTCTTTAGGAATCGGTGCCATGGCAGATTCGGAAAAGTTCGGGGATGTGGGGGTCAATACCCTGGGTCACATTGCCGATCACATGGAAAATTTCAAAATTCCCAATCTGAGACGGCTTGGAATCGCCGGACTTTGCCCCATGAAGGGCGTGGAGCCGGAAAAAACACCTCTGGGCTACTCCATGAAAATGAGGGAGGCCAGCAACGGCAAGGATACCATGACCGGACATTGGGAGATGATGGGAATTTACACCACAAAGCCCTTTAAGACCTTTACGGACACCGGCTTTCCAAAAGAATTAATCGAAGAACTGGAACGGCGCACCGGCCGTACCATCATTGGCAATAAGAGCGCCAGCGGTACGGAAATTCTGGAAGAGCTGGGGGAGGAAGAGATCGCCACCGGCCATATGATCGTGTATACATCCGCAGATTCCGTACTTCAGATCTGCGGAAATGAGGAAACCTTCGGGCTTAAGGAGCTGTACCGCTGCTGTGAAATTGCAAGAGAGCTTACTTTAAAGGAAGAGTGGCGGGTAGGCCGGGTGATTGCGCGGCCCTATGTCGGAAAGAAAAAGGGAGAGTTTGTCCGTACCGCGAACCGCCACGACTATGCCTTAAAGCCCACAAAAACCACAGCCCTGGATCTTCTTAAAAAGAACGGTTATGATGTGATTTCCATTGGAAAAATCCGGGATATTTTTGACGGGGAGGGGATCACGGAAAGCTATAAGTCCAGTTCCTCGGTCCATGGAATGGAACAGACCATTGAGGCGGCAGGAAAGGACTTCACAGGCCTCTGCTTTGTGAATCTGGTGGACTTTGATGCCCTTTGGGGGCACAGGAGAAATCCGGTGGGATATGGAAAAGAGCTGGAGCGGTTTGATGAAAAGCTGGGAGAGCTGCTTCCTTTACTTAAGGAAGAGGATCTCCTTATTATCACAGCCGATCACGGCAATGATCCTACCTATACCGGAACGGACCATACACGGGAAAAGGTGCCGTTTCTGGCCTGGTCTCCGTCCATGAAGGGACATGGAACGCTGCCGGAGGCGGAAAGCTTTGGCGCTGTCGGGGCTACGGTTCTGGATAATTTTGGAGTCGCCAAAGAAGCGGATATGATTGGAACATCCGTGCTTTCTGAACTTTTATAAAGTATTTCCGTTTATTGTGTGCATAACGGGGAGAGAAAAATCATGAAAAATACATTTATAAAAGCAGTTTACGCCGGGTTTATGATTGGTCTTGGCGGGGTGATTTATTTGTCGCTGGAGAATAAAATCGCAGGTGCTCTTTTATTCTCCTTCGGCCTTCTGACCATTGTAAACCAGGGGTTTGCCCTCTATACAGGAAAAATTGGCTTTGTACGGACCAGAGAGGATATGGCGGCCATTCCTGTAATTATTGCAGGCAATTTTGCAGGAACTCTTCTCACCGCTGTTCTCTGCCATATGGCAGGTATGAAAATTTCGGCGGAGGCTGTCTGCATGAATAAATTAAACAACAACCCCCTTTCCATCCTGGTCCTGTCGATATTCTGCGGAATCCTCATGTACCTGGCCATAGACAATTTTAAAAAGTCGGGAAACCATCTGTTTGTCATTGCCCCGGTAATGATTTTCATTTTGTCCGGCTTTGAGCATTCCGTGGCCAATATGTTTTATTTTTCCCTGGCGGGAATATGGAACGGGAAAAGTTTTTCCTATCTGCTCCTTATGATACTTGGAAACGGGATTGGGGCGAAGGTTTTTGATTTTTTCAAAGCATCCGGTGACTGACCGGGTGCTTTTTGTAAATGTGTCTTTTTTAGACCATAAGAGGGGTAAAAAACGATTGTGACAGACATGAAATGTTTGATTTGGGATTATGGCAGAGATTCTTACGGTTCAATAAATAAAGCAGATGATGGAATATTTACGACGGGGCTGCCGCAAAATAACCGTTATATACAAGATAGAGTATTCAGGCCACAGGAACTGAGCTGAATTCTACGTATATGTGCATTTTGCAACAGCCTCACAGACAACCGTTGATTTGGTTATGAAGGAACAGCGCTAAGATACTCCATTTTAAAAAACCACATGTTTCACTGGTCTGCTTTCCATATAACGGACATGCCAGCGGTAGCACGCAACAACGAAACAAAAAAAAAATTAAAATATGTTTTATAAAATATGAAAATTATTTAAC
>CANRXD010000297.1 GCA_947643685.1 uncultured Clostridium sp.
TGGACTTTGAGGATGCCTGTGAGGCTTATAAAGAGGTGGTGGAGGCAGGAGAGAGGGCCGGAGCTGATCTTGTAATCATCGAAACCATGGGGGACAGCTACGAGCTTAAAGCCGCGGTGCTGGCGGCAAAGGAGGCCGGGACTCTGCCTGTTTTTGCCACAGTGACCCTGGATGAGAAGGGAAAAATGCTGACCGGAGGTAATGTGGAGTCGGTGACTGCTCTTTTGGAGGGACTTGGAGCGGATGCAATCGGCTTAAACTGCGGCCTGGGGCCCATCCAGCTTCTCCCGTTTTTAAAGCGTATGTACGCGGTTTCCTCCACTCCCATTCTCGTGAATCCCAATGCGGGACTTCCGAGGACCGAGGGGAATACCACCGTATATGACATTGATTCCGATACCTTTGCAAGGGCCATGAAGGAAATGGCCGAAAGCGGGGCTTCTATTTTAGGCGGATGCTGCGGAACCACGCCGGAGCATATAAAAAAGACCAGGGAGCTTTGCCTTTCCCTGCCTCTCCCGGCGGTGGAAAAGAAACAAAGGACTGTGATTTCCTCCTATTCCCATGCGGTGGAATTCGGCGGCCGCCCGGTGATTATCGGAGAGCGCATCAACCCCACCGGGAAGCCGCGGTTTAAGCAGGCCTTAAAAGAGCATGACCTGAACTATATTCTGAATGTGGCGGCCGCCCAGCAGGAGAGCCGGGCGGATGTTCTGGATGTGAATGTGGGCCTTCCGGGAATTGATGAGACGAAGATGATGGAGGATGTGGTGAGGGAACTTCAGAGTGTGGTGGATCTTCCTCTTCAGATTGACACTTCCAGCATAAGCGCCATGGAGCGGGCCATGCGCCTGTACAACGGAAAGCCTCTGGTTAATTCAGTGAATGGGAAACGGGAGGTAATGGAGGCGGTATTTCCGCTGGTGAAGCATTATGGCGGCGTGGTGGTGGCCCTCTGTCTGGATGAAGACGGAATTCCCGAAACGGCTGACGGGCGGATTGCAGTGGCGGAAAAAATCTATGAAACAGCGGCCTCCTACGGAATCGGAAGGGAAGACATTCTGGTGGATGCCCTCTGTATGGCGGTGAGTTCTGACAAAAACGGGGCCCTCACTACCCTGGAAACGGTGCGGCGGATTACAGAGGAGTATGGAGGAAAAACCGTTCTGGGGGTGTCCAATGTGTCCTTTGGCCTTCCCATGCGGGAGCACATCAACGCTGCCTTTTTCCTGATGGCATTGAAAAACGGACTTTCGGCGGGAATCATCAATCCCAATTCCGGGGCCATGATGTCTGTTTACGACAGCTTTCTGGTTCTGACAGCGCAGGATGAAAACTGTGGGCGGTATATCAGTGTTTATGGACCTGAGGAGGAAGAAAAAAAGAAGGCGAAGGAGCGGGAAAAAAAGGAGAATGCCGGAATAAAAGGAGCGGGGAAGAGCGGAAAGGAAGGAACAGAAGCAGGAAGAAATTCGGATAAAGGGTCGGCAGAAGAGGTTTCCCCTTTGAAAAAATACATTTTAAGGGGAATGGCAGACGGCGCCAGGGAGGCGGCTAGGGAAGCCCTTAAAACCAGGGAGGCCCTGTCAGTCATAAACAGCGATCTGATTCCGGCCCTGGATGAAGTAGGGAAGGGATTTGAGGCCGGAACCGTATTCCTTCCTCAGCTTCTCATGAGCGCTGAGGCCGCCAGGGCAGCTTTTGCCGTGATGAAAGAAAGGATGGCTGCGGACGGTGCGCCGGTAAAAAAGAAGGGAACCGTGATTTTAGCCACGGTAAAGGGCGATATCCATGATATCGGAAAGAATATTGTAAAAGTGCTTTTGGAAAATTATGGATTTCAGGTTCTGGACCTGGGACGGGATGTGGCGCCGGAGGCCGTGACGGACTGTGCCGTGAGGGAACATGCTCCCGTAGTGGGGTTAAGTGCTCTTATGACCACGACGGTTCCTTCCATGGAAGAGACCATCCGGCAGCTGAAAATAAGGGCCCCCTGGGTAAAGATTATGGTGGGCGGAGCCGTTCTCACCAGAGAATACGCAGATTCCATCGGGGCCGACGGCTATTGCAGGGATGCCATGGACTCGGTGAGATTTGCCATGGAATATATTTAATTGATTGACACCTATTTGTCAATGTGGTATATTGTAAGGGTAATAGATAAAATCTATGAAGGCATACAAAAAATATTGATAAAGAAAATACCTATGGGGTAAGGTATTGGGATTTTTGCTGTATGCCAGGAGGGGGAAAACAGAGATTTTATTGCTTACATATACCCCCCTAGTCTCTGTTGAAGGTTCTTTAAAACGGGAACCGGGATATGAAAAATAGGAGGAAAATCAATGCAGGCATTAAACGAAACACTGCTTCCCATTGTGCAGACAATCAATGGGTATCTGTCGGACTACGTTCTGATCGTTTTACTGCTGGGAGCCGGTCTGTTCTTCAGCTTTAAAACAAAATTTGTTCAGGTACGCTGCTTCGGCGAGGGTATGAAAAAGGTATTTGGAAATCTCACATTGTCCGGAAAGAAACAGGAGAGCGGTATGAGTTCCTTCCAGGCTCTTGCCACCGCCATCGCGGCTCAGGTAGGTACGGGAAATATCGTTGGTGCTTCCGGCGCTATCTTAACCGGAGGTCCCGGAGCCATTTTCTGGATGTGGGTGATCGCATTCTTCGGTATGGCAACGATCTATGCCGAGGCGGTTCTGGCTCAGAAGACCCGTATTAAAAACGCCGCAGGCGAAATCCTCGGCGGTCCGGTTTATTACATTCAGACTGCTTTCAAAGGCGGTTTCGGCAAGTTCCTTGCAGGCTTCTTTGCTGTGGCAATCATCCTGGCTTTAGGTTTCACCGGATGTATGGTTCAGTCCAACTCCATCGGTTCCACCTTCAGTACAGCTTTTGGGATTCCGTCCTGGATTATCGGTGTGATTCTTGTTGCAGTTTGTGGATTTATTTTTGTAGGCGGCGTTCAGCGTCTGGCCTCTGTTACAGAAAAAGTTGTTCCGGTGATGGCAGCTTTATTCCTGCTTGGCGGAGTACTTGTTCTGGTAATGCGGATTCAGTATATTCCGGCTACCATCGGAATGATCTTTAAGTATGCGTTCCAGCCTCAGGCTATTGTCGGCGGTGCCTTCGGTATGGCTCTTAAGGCTGCTGTAAGCCAGGGCGTAAAGCGCGGCCTGTTCTCCAATGAAGCTGGTATGGGTTCCACTCCTCATGCACATGCGCTGGCTAACGTAAGTGAGCCTCATGAGCAGGGCTGTGTGGCCATGATCGGCGTTTTCATCGACACATTCGTAGTTCTGTCCTTAAA
>CANRXD010000298.1 GCA_947643685.1 uncultured Clostridium sp.
ACCGCGGACAAGATGATGATGTTAACCAGTCCTTTGCTTTTTGACTAACTGACCAGACCACCTGTAAACAAATCTGTTTATTGTCCAATTTGCTGTTCCAACCATTGGAGAATATCCCCATATACTTCTTCCCGGTTGGTTTCATTCAAAATTTCATGGCGGGCTCCTTCGTAAAAGCCCAGAGTGATATCAAGGGCCCCGGCAGCATCAAACCTGTTATATACGCGCCGCACTCCCTTTGAATTTTCACCTACCGGATCTCTGTCGCCGGACAAAATTAAAAGAGGCATATCTGTACGAATTTTTCCGGCCTTTTCTGCACGTGCTCCCAAAAGCATAATGTGGAAAAAGTCGCGATAAGCACCTGCCGAAAAAATAAACTGACAGTACGGATCCGTTCCATATCGTCTGGCATACTCCACATCACGGGTCAGCCAGTCATGGGCGGTTTCGGTGGGTCTGAATTTTCTGTTATAGTTGCCGATGGACAGCTGATGGAGCATCCGGCTCCTGTAACGTTCTCCTTTTATCTGACAGGTGAGTGCAGCCAGAAGATACCCGGCAAATATAGCTCCGCCGCAGGGCGCCCCGGTTCCCAGCAGAATCACCGCATCGGGGCCGTCTTCATAAACTGAAAGATACCTTCTCACAAAGAAGGATCCCATACTGTGTCCCAAAAGAATATGCTTTACACCAGGGTACCTTTTCTTTCCATACAGAGTCAGCCGCCGAATATCCTTGATTACGCATAAAGAGCCCCCGCTGGTTCCAAAATAGCCGAAATCTTTCTCGTCTTTTGCAGTTTTCCCGTGACCCAGGTGATCATGGCCATAAACAAGGATTCCATGCTCCGCCAGCCGGGAAGCGAACTCGCCGTACCTCTCCACATGCTCAATCATTCCATGTGCAATCTGAAGGATTCCCCGAATTTCTCCATCGGGAATCCACTCCATACATCTCAATTTGAAATTTCCGTCACTGGACGGAAGGTAAAACTCTCGTGTCTTCATGATAATGCCCTCCTAACTGGCGCCTGGATTTCTGCGGTGAACGCAGAAACCAGATGCGCCGATATAATGTCTGACGACATTATATCATGTATCCGACATACACACCATATCTATCGCAATATTTCTCGGGAGCATCGGGCCGTCCACCTGAATGTGGAAAACCGGACGAAAATCGCATTACAGGCGAGCCTGATGTCCACTTTCACCTGACTTTCCTCACCCCATGAACGATAACCCGGAATCATTGAAATTCCGTCATATATTTTCGATAGCGAAGCGGAAGCATGGTTCTCTGGCATCTTGGGTTTGTCCTTTCTTCGATGGCAATAGTATGGAAGAAAGTCTTCCACATATTCACGTAAGCATCGCTGTTTCCTTCGCCCTTCCATTTTTCTACTGTTTCCTTTTCCACGTTTTCCCGGATAACCCAGTGTCCGGTGCTGGCATGGAAAGCAGCCGCTCTATGCTTTTCGTCATAAATCATCCAGTCCATATCCGGAAAACGGTCGGCAAAATGAACAGCCACAAGCTCCAGGACCTGGTTTTCCGGCCCTACTTTTCCATAATAAATCCCGGATTCAAGCCGCTCAAACCGGAGAAATTCCACCAGAAAATGGGCCTCGTTTCCCACATACCGGTTCATTTGAAAAACCTCGTACACTGCCGGATTCTGAAGCATCCCAAGCACCTTTCTTCCGGCCGTAAGTCCAAGGGCAATAAACTTAAAGATCCAGTTTCCACGTTCCGGGCTTTTGTGAAGGGAGGCCCGGTACAGATAAACATAGGACTCTTCTGACATGAAGTTTTTTATTTTTTCTGCCACTCTCTTTGCTTTCCAGGCCTCTAAAGGCACTTCCCGGTATTGGGCAAATAAAAGCGGTTCATATTCTCTCTCCAGTTCCAGACTGCAATCGGAAAGGGGGAGACGGCTGGCATATATATCGTATACACCGCAAAGAATTCCGTCAAAACCATTTTTACATAAGAATACTGTCAATCCGGCACCTCCTTACATCTCACCGAACAGCGCCTTTTTCCCATCAGCCGCTTCCGGCACTGCGTCCGGCCTCCAGTCTTCAAATAATGATAACTGCCGGAAGCAGTTATCATTTTCCAAATCCCAGACCTTTTTTCGCTCCTCTCCCATTAACTGACTGGTGATAAAATTTTCTTCCATCCGCACCGGGATCATCATTTTTCCACAGCAGGTAAGAAAAAACACGGCCCGCTTTAATACCACTCCAAATTTTTTCAGATCCTCATAGGATAATTTTCCTGTTCGCCGGGCCATGACAATACGCCTGGCGGAGCGGACACCCAGACCGGGAACTCTTAAAAGCTTCCCGTAGTCTGCCGTCATGACCTCCACCGGAAACTCCTCTAAATGTCGTACTGCCCAGTCGCACTTGGGATCCAGAAATACATTGAAATTCGGTCTTTCCTCCGACAACAGCTCATTCGCCCGGAACCCATAAAACCGCAAAAGCCAGTCTGCCTGATACAACCTGTGTTCCCGCAGAAGCGGAGGGCCTCCTGATAATGCCGGAAGGCTCTTATCCGGTACTACGGGCACAAAGGCAGAATAAAATACCCTCTTTAAGTTGTATTTCTGGTACAGTGCCTCAGCCACCGATACCATCTGGTAGTCATTTTCCGGTGTAGCTCCCACAATCATCTGCGTACTCTGTCCTGCCGGAACAAACCTTGGCGCACTTCGGTAAATTGCCAGCTCATTTCTGTTTTCCGTGATTCCTGCCTGAATCTGACGCATTGGGAGGAGAATCTTCTCTCTTGTCTTTCCCGGACACAATTTTTTCAGGCTGTCAGCCGTAGGCAATTCCAGATTAATGCTCATGCGATCAGCCAGAAACCCCACTCGCTCAATAAGCTGCCGGTCCACGCCCGGAATCGCTTTCACATGAATATATCCGCGGAATTTATAGGTATTTCTGAGTTTCCATATAGCTTCGTAGAGAAGCTCCATGGTTTTATCGGCGCTCTCCACCACACCAGAGCTTAAAAACAGTCCCTCAATATAATTCCTTTTATAAAACTCCATGGTAAGTTCGCAAATTTCATCCGGAGTAAAGGCCGTCCGTATCACATCATTGGAACATCGGTTTACACAGTATTTGCAGTCATAAATACACCAGTTGGTCATCAGTATTTTCAGAAGCGAAATACACCGCCCATCTGCCCCGAAACTGTGGCAGATTCCGCCGTTTATGGTATTTCCGGTATATCCCTTCTTCCCTTGTCTGTCAACTCCGCTGGAGGTGCAGGCCACATCATACTTCGCGGCATCGGCCA
>CANRXD010000299.1 GCA_947643685.1 uncultured Clostridium sp.
AGAAGATGTAAGGCCAAACCGTCACAATTTTATTAAGTACCCATCAAGGTGTAGTATAGCATATTTAGAACTTTTGTACAATTAGGAAACCGTTTGCAAATTAACAAAAAAGTAAGGTTTTCGTCATTGTATTTAAAAAAAAACAAAGTTATTTTTGCGGCAGGACACACTTCCCTGCCGCAAAATCAGTAACCGTTCAGCCTTGCATCTTCCTGCCAGCCTGCCGCGGACAGGAAGCCTGTGGCGTTCTCCAAAAATCAGTCAAGCTCTGTTAAGCCTGTGTAAAGGTTATAGTATCTTCCCTTCTGCTCCAGAAGATCATCATGATCGCCCCGTTCAATAATCTCACCGTTTTCCAGAACCATAATGGCATTGGCATTCCTTACAGTGGAAAGCCTGTGGGCGATTACAAAGGTGGTTCTGTCTGCCATCAGACGATCCATGCCATGTTCAATGTGTTTTTCCGTTCTCGTATCCACGGAGCTGGTAGCCTCATCGAGAATCAGAATAGGAGCCTTTGAAACAGCGGCACGTGCAATGTTGATAAGCTGCCTCTGCCCCTGGCTTAAATTGGCGCCGTCGCTTTCCAGAACCGTATCATAGCCTCTGGGGAGACGCATGATGAAGGAATGGGCGGAAGCGGTTTTGGCTGCCTGGATGACCTCTTCATCCGTGGCGGAAAGCCGTCCGTACCGGATATTTTCCATAACGGTTCCGGTAAACAGGTGGGTATCCTGAAGGACCATGGCAATGTTTTTTCTTAACTCGTCCCGGCGGATATGACGGATGTCCACGCCGTCAATGGTGATGGACCCCTCCTGAATATCGTAAAACCGGTTAATTAAATTTGTAATGGTGGTTTTTCCGGCTCCGGTGGAACCCACAAAGGCAATTTTCTGTCCCGGCTTTGCATAGAGGCTTATGTTCTTTAATATTACCTTATCCGGATTGTAGCCAAATGTCACATTCTCAAGAACCACCTCTCCCCTCATGCCTTCCATGGAGACGGCATCCGCATCGTCTGCAGCCTCCGGCTCCTCATCCATAACAGAAAACACCCGCTCCGCGCCTGCCAGGGCCGAGAAAACATTGGATACCTGCATGGAGATTTCATTGATGGGACGGGAAAACTGTCTGGAAAAACTTAAGAACACCGTAAGACCACCCACATCAAAGCCTTTCAGCACACAAAGCAGGCCGCCGACACAGGCCGTAACCGCATAGTTGATCTGGCTTAAGCTGTTCATTACCGGGCCCATGAGTCCCCCCAGGAACTGAGCTCTGATCTGCTTTTCTTTAAGATCATCATTTAAGATTTCAAATTCCTCTTCTGCCACGTCCTCATGGCAGAACACCTTCACCACCTTCTGTCCGGTTATGGTCTCCTCAATATAACCGTTTAAAGCACCCAGGGAAGACTGCTGCGCCTGGAAATATTTCTGGCTTCTTCCGGCCACAGCTCCGCCTGCCTTAAGGATCAGGGGGATTAAGACCAGGGTAATCACAGTCAGATACAGATTCGTATAAATCATCAGAGTCAGAGTTCCCGCAATGCTCAAGGCCCCGGAGAAAAGCTGGACCAGGGTGCTGCTCAGCATATTGCCGATGGTATCCACGTCATTGGTAAACCGGCTCATCAGATCACCGTTTGGGTTGGTGTCATAAAACCGCACCGGAAGCTTCTGCATTTTTGTAAACAGGTCTGTGCGGAGCCGCAGCAGAGCTTCCTGGGCCACCTTAAGCATAATAATGGACTGTAAATAGTTGGCTGCCACGCCCACCAGATAGACCACTGCCAGAAGGGCAATCCCTCCCGCCAGTCCCGATACGCTTCCGGGACTTCCGTCGGCCGGGGCAATGAACCGGTTGATGATGGGTCTTAACATATAAGATCCGGCCAGAGTTGCCATGGTATTTACAATGACGCAGAGGAATGCCAGGGCCATTTTCAGTCTGTCCTGTTCCAGATACGACATCAGCCTCCTGACGGTAACGGAACTGTTTTTAGGCAGGCCTCCTCCTCTCGCCATGGCCCCATGACGCCCGGGCCCCCCCGGGCCGCCCGGACCACCGCCACGCCTTACCGGGGCCACCCGGCTGCCGTAACGCCTTTTTAAACTTTTCTCTCTCTCGCTTCTGTTCATGCCATCACCTCCTGTCCCCGGAATGTATCTGCCGGTTCTTCTGTTTTCTCATTTCCCATCTGCGTTCTGAAAATCTCCTCATAGGTTTTACATGTTTTAAGAAGCTCCTCATGGGTTCCGCGTCCGATGATGGCCCCCTCCTCCATAACCAGAATCAGATCTGCCTCCTGAACCGATGAAATTCTCTGGGCAATGATCAGCTTTGTGGTATCCTTTAATTCCTTTCGGAAGCTCTCCCGGATTCCGGCCTCGGTAGCCGTATCCACAGCGCTTGTGGAGTCGTCCAGAATCAGGATTTTCGGTTTCTTTAAGAGGGCTCTTGCAATACAGAGTCTCTGCTTCTGTCCGCCTGAAACCCCGGCCCCGCCCTGTCCGATTTCTGTCTGATAGCCCTGGGAAAAAGCCGTGACGAAACTGTCCGCCTGTGCACTCTGTGCCGCTGTTTTTACTTCCTCCATGGGCGCTTCCTCATCTCCCCACCGCAAATTTTCTTCTATTGTTCCGGAGAACAGAACGTTTTTCTGGAGCACCATGCCGACACCGTTTCGCAGATTTTTCAGGGAATAATCCCTCACGTCCACACCATCCACCAGCACACGTCCGGAGGAGACATCGTAAAGTCTCGGAATTAACTGCACCAGAGTCGTCTTTCCGCTTCCGGTGGAGCCGATGATGCCGATGGTCTGGCCTGCCTTTGCCGTAAAACTTATATGGTTTAACACCAGGCTCTGGAACGGGAGCTCTGTAAAAATACCATAGAAAGCATCATAAGGGACATGAGAATCTGTATGATGTAAGTGATAAATGCAGTCAGGTCCCCCACCGGCATATTCCCCGCGATAATAATATTTCCGCCGTACCAGACCACCGCCAGTGTGGTAAAATTCATGGCTAACATCATCACCGGCATTGTAACTATGACAATTTTCATGGCCCGCAGGCTGCTGTCCTTCAAGTCCGTATTCAGGTTTGAGAATTTCTTAATTTCATGGTCCTCCCTCACAAAGGACTTTACCACCCGCACATTGGTTAAACTTTCCTGAATGCCCGAATTTAAGCGGTCCAGTTTTTTCTGCATGGCCTCAAACCGCGGGAATGCCGTTTTCAGAATCAGGATGATGGCAAACAGCAAAGCAGGAATCACAATGAGGACG
>CANRXD010000300.1 GCA_947643685.1 uncultured Clostridium sp.
AAGGCCTCTTCGGGGGATTCAGTAATCAGTTTCACCCAGCCCTGGCTGTGTCTGGTTTCAATACGGGAGGAATCCACCTCGGCCACAATACCCACACCGCCTGCAATTTCGATGGCCTTGGGCTGTGCACCGCTCATTCCGCCGAGACCGCTGGTCACGAACAGATGGCCTGCCAGGTCTCCGTCGGCGGGAACGCCAAGGAACTTACGGCCTGCGTTTAAGATGGTATTGAAGGTGCCATGAACGATGCCCTGAGGTCCGATGTACATCCAGCCTCCGGCAGTCATCTGGCCGTAGGAAGAGCAGCCCATGGCGGTTGCCCTGGCCCAGGCGGCGGGATTATCTCCCTCCCCTACCATAAGGCCGTTGGTGATCACCACACGGGGAGCCTGTTTGTGGGAGTGGAACAGTCCGAGGGGATGTCCGGACATCACAACCAGAGTCTGCTCATCGGTCAGCGCCTCCAGGTATTTTTTAATGAGCTGGTACTGCATCCAGTTCTGGCATACCTGTCCGGTTTCACCGTAGGTAACCAGCTCGTAAGGATAAAGGGCCACCTCGTGGTTTAAGTTATTGTCGATCATAACCTGGAACGCTTTGCCCTGGACACAGTTTCCTTTGTATTCATCAATGGGCTTTCCGTAAATGCGCTCCTTTGGCATGAAACGGTAACCGTAGATACGGCCATGTGTCAGAAGCTCTTCCATAAATTCCGGTGCCAGGGCCTCATGAAGCTCTTCCGGAACATAGCGGAGAGCGTTTTTTACCGCCAGCTTTTTTTCATGGTCAGACAGGGTCAGCTCACGCATGGGGGCACGGCGGATTCCTTCTTTAAACACAGGATACTCCGGAAGCACCGGATCCAGCTTGATTGTCATGGCATTTCCGATTTCTTTGTTGGTCATACGGGTGTTCATCCTTTCTTATTAAGATTTCCGTTTATTTTGTAATCATCATATCAGAAAAGAGTCCAAAAAACGTCTATAAATTGCAACTGTCCTGAGGTTACTTGAAATGTTGACAGGAATTTAGACGTTTTGTATACTGAAAATAACAAATGGAGAACATTACTGTTCACACTGGAAAACAGGAGGGAAATTGTGAAAAAAATTGAAATCCGACTTTTCGGCACTCCGAAAATTTTCGCAGACGGGGAACCGGTAACCTTTCCTTATAAGAAGGTGGAAGGCTTTCTATATTTTCTTTGTGTGAAGAAAAATATCACCAGGGAGGAGGCAATCTGCCTTCTGTGGGGAGACGAGGAGGAATCAAGCGGAAGAAAAAAACTGCGGGATGCCATTTATCAGGTCCGAAGAAGGCTGGACAAAGATTTCTTAATCACTACCGGGCATACAGGAGTGGCCTTAAATCCTGATTATCCGCTTATCCTTGACTGGGACGGGGAGAAGGAGAGAACATTAGGAGATAAGGAACCGTTTCTGGATTATTTTTACATAAAAAATTGCTTTGAGTTTGAAGAGTGGGTCAATGGGATCAGAGAGTGGCAGAGCAGGGAGACGGTTAAAAATGTATCGGAGAAATTCAGACAGGCAAAGCAGCAAAAGGACATCACAGGGATACAGAAATATGGAACACTTCTTATGAAAGAAAATCCTTATAATGAAGAATTGTACCAGGAGCTCATGAGCGTTTATGCGGAAAATGGCGATTATATCATGGCCATCCGCCTGTATTACGATCTGGAGAAAAGCCTCAGGGAGGAGATGGGGATAGAACCTTCGAAAAAAATCCGGGAGCTGTTCCAGAGGATTTTTCATGTGAAGGAGCATTTGAAAACTGTAAACAGTCCAATAGAGATCCCCTTTATTGGAAGAAAAAAGGAATTATTTTCCTTCAGCGAGTTTTTAGAGTGGGATCCGGAACATCCTGTGACATGCCTGCTGACAGCGGGGGAAGAGGGGGTCGGAAAGACTGCTTTTCTGGAAAATGGTTTAAAATTAGCTTCCTCCAGACAGATGGTTACGCTGCATTCCGCCTGTTACCGTCACGGGGCAGATTTTTTCCTGAATCCCTGGAGCGATATTTTTCAGGAGCTGCACCAGATTCACGAAAACGGCGGACCTGGCAGTATTTTGTATCCGGAGGATGAAAGGCGCCTGTCCATCATCATGAACATGGGGAATGCAGAGGAAACAGACAGTCGGAAACTGACCTATTCTGTAATAGAACGTGAGGTGACAGGACTTTTTGAGCGGATTACAAAGAAATACAGGATTGTGCTGGCATTTGATGATATCCAGTGGATGGACCGGATGAGTCTTCAGCTTTTAAGCAGGCTCATGAACGCCATACCGGACGGGAGGATTCTTGCTGCCTGCACATGCAGTAAGAATAGGGAAGCAGAGGTCATGACATCTTTGGAACCGCTGGTGAGGAATGACAGGCTGGGTGTGCTGCACCTGGAGCCTTTTACGGAGGAAGAGGCAGGGGAAATGATTCACCGGATGCTGCCGGAACTGGACAACGAGCCGGAAAAGCGCCGTTCTATTTTTCGTTCCACGGAAGGGAATGCATTTTTCCTCAGAGAAATGATAAATGTAATCCGGAAAAAGGGCTTCACTCTGGAAAAATCAGCTAAGACAAATCTCGCTATTCAGACCAGGCTTATGTCGGTGACCGGGGAGGAGCGGGAAGTTCTGGAATGTATGTCCGTATTTCCGGAAAAGATTGGCATTGAGGAACTGGAATACCTGATGAGGGGAACTGACAGACTTACGCTTTTAAAGCGGCTGGAACGGCTCCAGGAGGCGTTTCTGATTCAGGAGGTTCTGGTGGGCTGGAATGTTTACTATAAATTCAGCCACCGGCTGTTTCAGGAATATGTCTATGAAAAGCAGAGCAATGGAAAAACGCTTCTTTATCACCGGATGCTGGCGGAATACTATGGGGAACAATCGGAGAGAAATGTGAAATCCCTGTCCCTGGCGGCATATCACTATGAAAAGTGCCATGATCAGGTACAATCCTACAAGTACCAGATTTATTATTTGAAAGAGTTTTATACTGTCATGAACGAAAATTTCCCGGTGCTCCATGCGGACAGTCCGGAGCCAGAAGATGAATTCAGTGTGATGACCGGGGCGGAAAAGATGCTGGAGCTGGCCAGGCAGGTGATCGGCTTAAAGGGTGACTCTCATGCCATACGCCAGATGAAGATGGAGATGTATTACATTAAAGGCCGGTATGACATTGCCATGGGGGATTATGATACGGGAACCGAGGCAATCCGGAAAAGCTCCGGCCTCGCGGTGATACTTGGGGATGAC
>CANRXD010000301.1 GCA_947643685.1 uncultured Clostridium sp.
GTGAAATCCGCTGTATCTTCCATGGCGTAATTCCCATAGCTGGTTACCCCCAGAACATAAGCTCCGCGGCTCTTTACCTCCACCATATTGCTGACCATCTTTTCAAACAGGCGGTTCTGAGTGGCCACACCGATCACAAGAATTCCGTCTTCAATCAGGGAAATGGTTCCGTGCTTCAGCTCCCCTGCCGCGTATGCCTCCGAATGAATATAGGAAATCTCCTTTAATTTCAGGGAACCCTCCATGGACGCGGCATAGTCCAGGCCACGACCGATGAAGAAAATGTCCCTGCTATGGGAGAACTTTGTGGCAAACCACTGAATCCTTTCCTTCTCTTCCAGAATCCGCTCAATTTTCTCCGGCAGCCGTTCCAGCTCTTCCACCATCTTCTCGTGCTGTGCACCGTCAATGAATCCGCGGACAGTGCCGAAATAAATGGCTAAAAGATACACGGCAGCAAGCTGTGTGCTGTATGCCTTCGTGGTAGCCACGGAAATCTCCGGCCCGGCCCAGGTGTAGAATACATTATCCGCTTCTCTGGCAATCGAACTCCCCACCACATTGACAATCCCAAGAACCTTATGGCCCATTTTTTTCGCTTCCCGCAGGGCCGCCAGCGAATCGGCGGTTTCACCGGACTGGCTTATGACAACGACCAGCGTATTCTCCTCCATGACAGGGTTTCTGTATCGAAATTCGCTGGCCAGATCCACGTCCACCGAAATTTTTGCAACTTCTTCCATGACATATTTGGCAACCATGCACACATGGTAAGTGGAGCCGCAGGCAACCATCTGAATCCGCTGTACCTTTGCAATCTCCTCGTCTGTCATACCCAGCTCCTCAAGAACCACATGTTTGTCACGGATTCTGGGACTGATGGTATCCCGGACCGCCCTGGGCTGCTCATAAATTTCCTTTAACATAAAGTGCTGGAATCCGCCCTTCTCGGCAGCTTCTGTATCCCAGCTGACCTCTGTAAATTCCTTCTCAATTTCTTCCTTATCCAGATTGTAAAACCGGACCTTATCTGCAGTCAGCTTGACAATTTCCATATTCTGAATAAAGCAGACCCTTCTGGTGTGTTTTAAAATTGCAGGGACATCCGATGCAATAAAATTTCCCTCTCCCGAAGTTCCAACGATCAGGGGACTGTCCTTTCTCACAGCGAAAATTTCTCCGGGACGGTCCTTAAAAAGAATTCCAAGGGCATAGGAGCCGCGGATCCGTACCAGAAGCCTGCTGATGGCATCCAGCGGATCTCCTGTATAATATTTGTCCAGCAGATGCGCCACGACCTCTGTGTCCGTTTCTGACGAAAATACACATCCCTCTTTCACCAGTTTCGCTTCAATCTCCTGATTATTTTCAATGATTCCATTGTGAACCACCACCACGCGTTTGTCCTTCGAAAAATGCGGATGAGAGTTGGCCACAGACGGCGCGCCGTGGGTGGCCCAGCGGGTATGTCCAATTCCGCATACACCACCAATGGAGCGTCCGCTGTCTGTCATTTCACAGAGGACTTTTAACCGCCCCTTGGCCTTTACCACCTCAATGCCGGGCTCCCCGTTTTTCCCGGGCCCGCAGACCGCGATTCCCGCGGAATCATATCCACGGTATTCCAGCTTTTCCAAACCGTCCAAAAGAATTGGTGCTGCCTGTTCTTTTCCTGTATATCCTACAATTCCACACATTGTTTAGTCCTCCTGATGCCCTCTCTCAATAATCGTGCGTGCCACAAAGTCCGCACATTCCTCGCAAACCGCCTTCTCCCCGGCTTCCACCATAATCCTGAGAAGCGGCTCCGTTTCACTCTCACGTACCAGAATCCGGCCGTTCCCCTTAAGCCGGTTTGCTGCCCGGTCCACTGCCTGCTTCACTTCCGGATCCGCCATGGCCTTCGCCTGATCCTTAACACGGACATTTACAAGGACCTGGGGATATATGGTTACAGGCTTCGCAAGCTGACTTAAAGTCATCCCTTTCTCCAGCATGACCTCCATCATTTTAATGGCTGTCAGGATGCCATCCCCTGTGGTAGCATATTTCTTAAAAATTATATGGCCGGACTGTTCCCCGCCGAGGCGGTAACCATTGGAAAACATGTTTTCGTATACATATTTGTCGCCGACAGCGGTTTTTTCATATTCAATGCCAATCTCGTCCAGGGCCTTATAGAGCCCGAAATTGGACATGACTGTGGTCACTATCCGGTTCCCTGTGAGCTTTCCGCGCTCCTTCAGATAGCGGCCGTAAATATATAAAATCAAATCCCCGTTTACCACCTCTCCATTCTCATCCACGCAGAGGCACCTGTCCCCGTCACCGTCGAAGGCAAAGCCCACATCCAGATGATTTTCCCTCACACATTTCTGCAGGTCTTCTATATGGGTAGAACCACAATTCCGGTTAATGTTTCTGCCGTCAGGTTCGTTGTGTATCACATAAGTTGCAGCCCCCAGAGCGTCAAACACGTTCTCTGCAATCATCCAGGCGCTGCCATTGGCACAGTCCAGCCCCACCTTCTTTCCCTCAAAAGAGCGGGCAGCCAGTGAAGTCAAATAACTGATATAGCGGTCCCTCCCTGCCGCATAGTCAACGGTTCTGCCGATTTTTTCCCTGACAGCCATGGGAATTTCTCCGGAATATCCATCCAGATATGCTAAAACCTTAAGAATCATCTCCTCTTCCATCTTTTCGCCGTTTCTGTTCAGCAGCTGGATTCCATTGTCATAGTACAGGTTATGGCTGGCGGAGATCATGATTCCGCAGTCAAAGCCCTCTGTCCTTACAACATAAGATACGCTGGGAGTGGTGGTAACGTGCAGGAGATAAACATCCGCGCCGGAGGCCGTAAGCCCCGCTGTAAGGGCATATTCAAACATGTACGAAGAAATTCTCGTATCCTTCCCAATTACCGCCCTGACGGGGTGCTCCCGGCCTCCCCGGCCATAATACCACCCCACGAACCGTCCGATCTTATAAGCATGTTCCACTGTAAGGGCTTCATTGGCTTCCCCGCGGAAGCCATCTGCTCCAAAATATTTGGCCATTCCTTTATATCTCCTTCCTTGACAGAGCCTCGGGAGAAGCTTTCATAGTAATCCCCATGCCCTGCTTACTTCGTTCGCATGGCTTTTTTGCTCATACCGGCTTGGTTGCCCGATATCCATGAGACTCTGCATGCGAGCATGCGCCATCTCACGGCTGTCGGCCGGGCAACACCATACTTGAAAGTCTGTTGCTCCGCACTTCGTGCTCACGCAACT
>CANRXD010000302.1 GCA_947643685.1 uncultured Clostridium sp.
TATATGAGTTTCAGCCTGAAGATATACCGCTATTACAGATAATGTAACCGTTCAGGTAACCTGAACTGCTACTCACAACATGAAAAACGGAAGGAGACCTCTTGACAAAAGTTTCCGAAGAGGATAGACTAGGGACATAATTATAGAAAAAGGCATGGAAGGGAAGAGTAGGTAAGAGGGAAGCTGAAAGAGACTCCGGATGGTGAGAGCGGGGAGCCGAAGCCTTACAGAAGATGGTCCCGGAGCCGCGCAGCCGAAGAATCCGAACGGATTTCTCTGAACGGGAAGTTTAAGCTGTGCCGGAAGCGCCCGTTAGCGCGTCAGACTGTAATCCCTGAAAAAGGGCAGCAGCCGGTGAGGGGGATCCTGTGAAGGATCGCCAAATTAAAGTGGTAACACGGGGGAAACTCGTCTTTAAGTAAAAGACGGGCTTTTTTTGTATTAAAAAGGAGGAAAAACATGTGCAAGAACTGTAAAAAACCATATTACATTTCCACAGCCATTGCGTATACATCCGGTAAGCCGCATATCGGCAACACATATGAGATTGTTCTGGCCGATGCCATTGCCCGCTATAAAAGAGAGCAGGGATACGATGTATATTTCCAGACCGGAACCGATGAGCATGGCCAGAAAATTGAGCTGAAAGCGGCCGAAGCCGGAATCACCCCGAAGGAGTTTGTGGATCATGTGGCCGGAGAAATTAAGGGTATCTGGGATTTGATGGATACATCTTATGATAAATTTATCCGTACCACCGATGAGTACCATGAAAAGCAGGTGCAGAAAATCTTTAAAAAACTCTATGATCAGGGCGATATTTATAAGGGCAATTATGAGGGGCTTTACTGTACTCCCTGTGAGTCCTTCTGGACTGCATCTCAGGTGGTGGATGGAAAATGCCCGGATTGCGGACGTCCTGTACAGCCGGCAAAAGAGGAAGCCTATTTTTTCCGTATGAGTAAATACGCTCAGAGGCTGATTGACCATATTAACGAACATCCGGAATTTATTCAGCCGGTTTCCAGAAAAAACGAGATGATGAACAATTTCCTGCTTCCGGGACTCCAGGATCTCTGCGTTTCCAGAACATCCTTTAAGTGGGGAATTCCCGTTGACTTTGACCCAAGGCATGTAACCTATGTGTGGCTGGATGCTCTGACCAATTATATTACCGGAATCGGATATGACTGTGACGGGAATCATAGTGAAATGTTTAAAAAGCACTGGCCCGCTGATCTGCACCTGATTGGAAAGGATATTATCCGCTTCCATACCATTTACTGGCCCATTTTCCTCATGGCTCTTGATCTTCCGCTTCCCAAGCAGGTGTTTGGCCATCCGTGGCTTTTACAGGGAGACGGAAAAATGAGTAAATCTAAGGGGAATGTCCTCTATGCCGATACGCTGGTGGATTTCTTTGGCGTGGATGCAGTCCGTTATTTTGTACTTCATGAGATGCCCTTTGAAAACGATGGTGTAATTTCCTGGGAACTGATGGTAGAGCGCATGAATTCCGATCTTGCAAATATTCTCGGAAACCTGGTAAACCGCACCGTTTCCATGACCAATAAATATTTTGGCGGTATTGTGGAAAATAAGGGAATCTGCGAAGATGTAGACGCGGATTTAAAGAATACTGTTTTAGAAGCCGTAAAGAAAACCGACGATAAGATGAATAAGCTTCGCGTGGCAGATGCTATCACGGAAATCTTTGGAATTTTCCGCCGCAGCAATAAATACATTGATGAAACCACCCCCTGGGCCCTTGCAAAAGATGAGGGAAAGAAGGACCGTCTGGCCACGGTACTTTATAACCTGACGGAGTCCATCACCATCGGAGCTTCTCTGCTTGCCTCCTTTATGCCAAAGACTTCCGGGAAAATTCTGGCACAGTTGAATACCTCCAAGCGGAATTTGGAGGAAATGGGACAGTTTGGCCTGTATCCCAATGGAAATAAGGTGACGGAGAAGCCGGAGATTCTCTTTGCACGTATGGATGTCAACGAGGTTCTGGAAAAAGTGGAAGCCATGGGAGCCGCTCTTGCAAAGAGCAGTGGAGAGGAAGAGAAGAAGGAAGAAGAGGAGAAAGTGGTTGACGTGGAAAAGAAGCCGGAAATCACTTATGAGGATTTCGCAAAGCTCCAGTTCCGGATCGGAAAAATCATAAAATGCGAAGAAGTGAAAAAATCTAAAAAACTTCTCTGCTCCCAGGTTAAAATAGGCTCTGAGGTAAAACAGATTGTAAGCGGAATTAAAGCCTGGTACAAGCCAGACCAGATGGTGGGAAAAAAAGTCATGGTGGTAACCAACTTAAAACCTGCAACCCTGGCAGGAATCGTTTCCGAGGGAATGATTCTCTGCGCCGAAGATGATGAGGGAAATCTGTCCCTGATGACTCCGGAAAGAGATGTGAAGCCCGGTTCTGAGGTATGCTAAATTGAAGGCGCATTTCACGTCTGCAGATTTGAAAATGATTGCGATGGGGACCATGGCCATAGATCATATGGCCGTAGCCTGGATTTATATGTATGGTTATGGAACGGACCCTGTCTGGAGCAAAGTGGGGATAGCCATGCGCCTTGTGGGGCGGATGGCTTTTCCTCTCTATGGTTTTCTGCTGGTACAGGGTTTTTTGCATACAAGAAACCAGACAGCCTATTTTTTGCGGGTTCTGGGACTTGCGGTGATTTCGGAGATTCCCTTTAATCTGGTGGTTTCGGGAAAGATTTTCTGGATAAGAGCACAGAATACACTGGTGCTGCTGGCCATTGCCCTTTTATGTCTGAAGGGGCTTTCTGTATACCAAAAGACGGATGCCTCTTCTGAAAATGATCCGTCTGCTGTTCTCATAACTTCGGTTCCTGCTTCCGCCGTTTTCATGGCTGCCGCCGGGATGGCCCTTGCAGAAATTTTCCGGGCCGATTACGGAGCCGCCGGGATACTGTTTATTCTGGCCATGTACTGGTTCCGGAACTGTCCTGAGAAACGGACGATCGCGGGGGCGGCGACTCTGGCGCTGGCAGAAGGCGTTTTCTATGGGGGCACCGCATGTGCGGCGTTGTTCTTTCTTAACCGCTACAATGGGGAACGGGGGAAATACCTGGGATTTTTTCCATATCTTTTTTACCCGGTCCATTTACTGATTTTATACGGAGCAGGAGTTGTGATTCATGGAATACATTTTTGATACCCATGCCCATTATGACGATGAGTCATTTGACAATGACAGAGAAGAGCTACTTGACAGTCTGAAAG
>CANRXD010000303.1 GCA_947643685.1 uncultured Clostridium sp.
CCTGCCAGGCCTCGCTGAGCTTCAGTCATTCTAACGATGCCAAACGGCATCCGGACTCCTTCCAATGCTGGAAATACGCCCGGGGAATTCATCCGGACTCCTGCTTTCTGTCTGCCCGCAGGGCAGAGGAGGCGGCAATGGAATCCTTAAAATTGATAGCAGATGCCAGTCAGGGGGAATATCTGCGGATAAAGGCCACAGCGCCTGACTGCGATAAAAAAAGGGCTGAGGTCCGGTCTGCCCTCCATCGTCTGGAAATAAAAGAACAGCGAATCCGGGAGGCCTACGAAAGCGGAATTGATACCCTGGAAGAATTTAAGAAGAATAAGCTGCGACTTCAAAAAGAACAGGAACATTTACAGAACGAGGCTCATAAACTGGCCGAAGAACCAGAAGCCGGTAATACCCCCAAAGAAGAGCAGCCTCCGGAGCGTATCCGGAACGTCTGCGACCTTTTTCGGTCTCCCGGCATAAATATGGAAGTGAAAGGCAATGCCATTCGCCGCGTTCTTCAGAAAGCCGTCTACAACAGCCAGACGAAAACCATGGAATTTTATTACTATATCCAGTAAACCGGACATCTGTTTTTGCAGTAAGGTCCCCCGTACTGACTCATAATAAACTGCGCCAGCTGCGCGTTGGGTTCCTTAATGTTTACCGGATATTGCAAGCGTTTCTCATATCTCCACATCCTAACAGTCTCCTTCCCACGGCCATTTTTCTGTTACCCAGTTCCAGGTATTCCCCACGGCGTCCTCCACCTGGATGGGGCCGAACTGGCGCTCATAGGCATTTACCACATTCTGCCTTAAGGCCACAGCATTTTTAAAGTACTGGAAGGCCGTGGCATCGTCCGGATGCGTATCCAGGAACAAATGAGCATCGTCCATGGCGAAGCTTGCCTCGTCAATCTGACGCCTCAGCATACACCGGGAATCCCGGACTCCGGAATTCTGGAACATTTCCGCTCTTACAGGGCAGCTTCCCTGCTGCATTCCTGCACTCATACCAGGCTGCATTCCTGTGCCCATACCAGGCTGCATACCCGCGCCCGTACCGGGCATACCTGCATTCATACCGGGCTGCATGCCCGCACTCATACCGGACCGCATACCCGCACCCATACCGGGCTGCATATTCTGCGGTGCCATATTACAATTCATGTTCATCATCTCCCGCACCTCCCCATAACAAACGGATAATCCAGAGACGGGAAAATAGTCCCTGCCATCAGAGCCGTATTTAACGGATACGGCGTTTCCCAGGGCTGTGTGGGAACATATCCCATTCCTACCGGATACCGGGCGCCGGGAAATTCACCCATAAACCCGGTTTCCGGAAGGGGCATGGGGCTGCCGGCGGCAAAACCGGACTGATTATTACAAACCATAGATATTTCTCCTTTCGGTTTATAATAATAACCTATGCGCCGGTTTTGTTTCCGCCACCAGAATTCTTTAATCCACAATGGTTTTTTCTGTCTCATGATCAAAAATATGTATTTTATCAGTATCCATTGCGAACCGGACTGTATCACCTGTTCTGGCTGTTGTCTTCGCGTCTACGGATGCCACCCAGCCGGTCTCCTCAATGTTAAAGTAAAGAAGAGTGGAAGCGCCCAGCATTTCATATACCTTGATTTCCGCTTCAAAAGAAGATCTGGCAAACCTTTTAAGATCTTCCTCACTGTCATGGATATCTTCCGGGCGGATTCCAAGAACAACTTTCTTTCCTACATATCCGCCATCTTTTAATGCCCTGGCACGGTTTGCATTAAGCGCAATGCTCTGACCCGCAAACTTAAGGATCACTTCGCCGTTTTCCTCCACGGCATCCGCAGTAATCATATTCATCTGGGGAGAGCCAATGAAACCCGCGACAAATTTGTTGCAGGGATGGTCATAAAGATTTTGCGGTGTATCAATCTGCTGAACCACGCCGTCCTTCATAACAACAATTCTGGTTCCCAGAGTCATGGCCTCCGTCTGATCATGGGTTACATAAATGATGGTGCTGCCCAGTCTCTGGTGAAGCTTGGAAATCTCCACACGCATCTGGCCGCGAAGCTTTGCGTCCAGGTTCGAAAGCGGCTCATCCATTAAGAATACCTTGGGGCTTCTTACGATGGCGCGGCCCATGGCCACACGCTGTCTCTGTCCTCCGGAAAGAGCCCTGGGCTTCCTGTCAAGAAGATGCTCCAGATCGAGAATCCTGGCCGCATCGCGGACTTTTTTATCAATTTCATCCTTCGGAACCTTTTTAAGCTTTAAGGAAAAAGCCATGTTGTCATATACGCTCATATGGGGATACAGAGCATAGTTCTGGAATACCATCGCGATATCCCTGTCCTTGGGCTCCACATCATTCATTACCTTGCCGTCAATAATTAATTCGCCGGAAGAAATATCCTCGAGACCCGCAACCATACGCAGCGTTGTGGATTTCCCGCATCCGGACGGTCCGACAAATATAATAAACTCTTTATCCTCAATATCCAGGTTAAAATCCTTTACAGCCTCAAAACCATTGGAATACCTTTTGCATACATGCTTTAACTGAACACTTGCCATATCTTTCCTCCATTCTGTGCGTACTCTCCGCACGTCTGTTTTCCATTGATTGCCCGTAACTGTTTCGCGCCCTCACAGTTACCATTGTTCTATGACTCCCTTATCATCCACCGTATCCCATAAGGCGGCATCGGCACACCTCTGGCTTCCAGTTTTTCATCTGATAAAAGATCATGATACATGCCATCCTCGTTAATCCAGGCTGTCCTGTCCCATGGTGCAAAGTTAAACAGCGCCACCAGCTTATCCCCGTCCAGTTCTCTTACCAGACACAAAACGGAAGAATCATATGTTTCTCTGGTGGATACCGCCGCCGCGTTTAAAAATACCCTGTGAGTCCTTCTGATCTCCAAAAGCTTTTTGATTCCTTCAAATAACACCCTCTGGACTGTGCCTTCTTCTTTGCGGAGTCCGGCTTTTTTCCAGTCGAAGGCGCCTCTGTGCACGTAACGGGAATCCTCTGCCTTCCATACAGATTCCTTATATCCATAATCGTTTAACTGACCGATTTCATCTCCGCTGTAAATCATCGGTATCCCTGACTGGGTCAGCATGTATCCGTGCAGCATCAGATCGCAGGCCTCCGCCCGTTTCAGGGCTTCCCCATCCTTTTTCAGAAGGGCCGACTCCACGCCGCAGAGCGAGGCTGTGGTTCCGCAGAGCCTTGCGTCACCGGAAGC
>CANRXD010000304.1 GCA_947643685.1 uncultured Clostridium sp.
TCAAATGACTGGGGCTTAAGCGTGTTACCTATAAAGAGGTATCTGAACTGTTACACACAAAGAATCCGTTTTTTTAATCCGGGTATTGCAAGCCCAGTTAATATAAAATATAATGAAAGAAGGTGATCTGTAACTGTTCGTGGGGATCCGGGCGGTTGCGGCGATATAGCTCTATTATACTGAAATGAAAGAGAGAAGCATATGGGGATATTCGATTTTTTCAAGAAAAACGGAGCAGCAGAGGGGACCCAAAAACTCAAACCCGGAGAGTCCGAGCGATTACAGATGCTGGAAACGATCCGGAGGCATCTGCAGGAAGATTTTCGGGATGCTCCAGAGACCCGGGAGGAGCTTAACACTTTTTTCATGTCCCTGGAAAAAGAAATGAAAAAGTACGTGGAAAGGAAGAAGCAGGATCCTTCGCCGGTGGATGCACTGCCTCTGTTTTATGTCTCCGGCAACTACATGCAGGCTTACGTCTGTATTCTGCCCCCAGCCAATGAAGGCAGCCCCATAGACCAGGAGCATTTTCTGGAAGATATGCATTATGAGGGCATAGTGGCCGGTGTTGACATGGATGCGGTGGAAGCACTGGTTTCCGGCAAGAATTATCTGTGGATCCGGCAGATCGCTCAGGGAAAAGAAGCCCGGGACGGGACGGACGGAGTGCTGGAAGAGCTCTTCAAGCGCAGGTATGAGCAGAAACTGGAGCTGGACGAAGAGGAGATGCTCCAGGGCCAGGACTTCCGGAAAAAGAACCTGATTCAGATTATACGGGAAGGTGAGATCCTGTGCCGTGTGACCCCGCCCGCCCCGATGGAGGAAGGATTCGACGTTTCCGGAACGCCCCTCTATGGAAAAAAAGGCGTACCGGTCCGCATTCCTCAGGGGAGGAATACCGTTGTTTCTGAAGATGGACTGCTGCTGCAGGCCATGATCAGCGGAATCGTGGTGATGGAGGGGGAGAATTTCTCTATCCAGAGCCAGCGGGTGCTGGAGCAGGATATTGATGCCAGCATGGGAAATCTGAAATTCGACGGCGATATCTACATCCGGGGGGATGTAAAGGACGGTGTGACCGTTGAGGCAACGGGGAATGTCATAATCCGCGGCAATGTCCAGAACGGCAAAGTTCTTTCCGGAGGAACGATCTGTGTCCAGGGCGATGTAAAAGGCGCCCCGGGGATCTGTCTGGAAGCAGCCGGGCAGATTCAGTGCATGATTCTGGAAAATGTTACAGCCACGGCCGGCGGGGATATCTGTGCAGGGATTATCGCCAATTGTGATGTGACCAGTGAAGACGGCTCCATCTATGTACTCATGGGCCGTGGACTGATATTTGGCAGCAATGTGACAGCCAGCAAATCTGTCCATGCCAAAAAGATCGGCAATATCTCCGGCTGCACCAATCAGATTACCCTGGGCCTGGAATCTAAACTGGAACTCCAGAGAGCATCCGCCATGGGGGAACTGGATGAGATCGACCACACACTGGAACAGATTCGGAAAAATATTTCCACCATACACATGTCGGGCGCAAACCGCCGCCCTGACAAGCAGGAAGAATATAAGAACCTGGTGGAACAGCGCAACACCTACATGGAACTGAAGCAGAAGAAGTTCGAAGAGCTGGAAGAATTGAAAAACGCCATGCGGTCTGTCCGAACCGGCAGTATTTGCAGTGAAGAGATCTATCCTGTAACCGCCATCCAGATTGAACAGCAGAAGCTGCTCATAGACCGGAAGGAAACCGACTGTAATATCCGTCTGGTGGCAGGGAAGATTTTGCTGCGGTAGGAATAGAAATGAAATGGTTGCGGGAAATTGTTAAATGTTATACAATATAAGCGTTTCAGAGCTTATAACGTGTGCCGTATGCGAGAGAGCACCGGCATGCGGCATCGTGGATAAAGGAGAATAGAACAATGAGCAAAAAACCGGTAGTTTTAATGATTCTGGATGGATATGGCCTGAACGAAAGGCATGAGGCCAACGCGGTCTATGAGGGAAAAACACCTGTGATGGACGGACTGATGAAGGACGGGCCGTTTGTAAAGGGAAATGCCAGCGGCCTTTCTGTGGGCCTGCCGGACGGCCAGATGGGAAATTCCGAGGTGGGTCATCTGAACATGGGTGCCGGACGCATCGTATACCAGGAGCTGACCCGGATTACAAAATCGATTCAGGATGGGGATTTCTTTGAAAACAAGGCATTTATGGCGGCTGTGGAGAACTGTAAAAAGAATGATTCGGCGCTCCATCTGTTCGGTCTGGTTTCTGACGGGGGCGTTCACAGTCATATTACCCACATTTACGGACTTCTGGAGCTGGCGAAGAGAAACGGGCTTAAGAAGGTATATGTCCACTGTTTTCTGGACGGACGGGATACGCCGCCGACTTCCGGCAAGGAGTATGTGGCAGAGCTGGAGAAGAAGATGGCGGAGCTGGGCGTCGGGAAAGTCGCCGTTGTGTCCGGGCGTTATTATGCAATGGACAGAGATAAAAACTGGGACCGGGTAAAGATTGCCTACGATGCCATGACTAAGGGCGAGGGAAATACCTGTGACAGCGCAACGGCGGCAATTCAGGCATCCTACGATGCGGGAAAGACCGACGAGTTCGTCGTGCCTACCGTGATAACGGAAAACGGCGCACCGAGGGCGGTGATTCAGACCGGCGATTCCATCATTTTCTATAATTTCCGTCCGGACCGCGCCAGACAGATGACACGGGCATTTTGCGATGAGGAGTTTTCCGGCTTTGACCGGGGAGAGCGTGTGGCGACCACGTTTGTATGCTTTACCGATTATGATGAAACCATCGGAAATAAGCTGGTAGCTTTCGAGAAGGAGTTAATTACAAATACCTTTGGAGAATTTCTGGCGGCCAAAGGCTTAAAGCAGGCGAGAATCGCCGAGACCGAGAAGTATGCCCATGTGACATTCTTCTTTAACGGCGGCATTGAGGAGCCGAACCCGGGCGAGGACCGTTATCTGATCCCGTCCCCGAAGGAAGTTCCTACTTATGACTTAAAGCCGGAGATGAGTGCGCCGGCGGTCTGTGACAAGCTCTGCGAGTGCATTCGATCTGGCAGATATGATGTTATTATCATCAATTTCGCGAATCCGGATATGGTGGGCCATACCGGTGTGGAGGCTGCGGCGATCAAAGCGGTTGAGGCTGTGGATGCGTGTGTCGGAAGGGCTGTGGAGGCCATTAAAGAGGTGGACGGCGTCATGTTCA
>CANRXD010000305.1 GCA_947643685.1 uncultured Clostridium sp.
CCAGAACCAGGTACTGGCTGGTGCTGTTTTCGATGATATTCTGGAACATATGGAGGGACTGGTGAAGCGACCGGTTCATCTCATAGGTATGGACCGCATTATCCACGGCCGCCCGGAGACTTTCGATACTGGAGGTCAGAAGGATAGGGGTGATTCCCACCAGATTTGCCTGAATAAAAGAAACCGTATCACAGAGAACGGTTTCATACCCCAGATCTTTGATGCGGTGCAGCAAAAGATTGGCTTCCTCGGAGGTGCTGATGGGGAAGATATCAATGGGCATTTTTAATAGGCTTCCGATGGTCCGGGCGATGGTGGTCAAGGAGTGGAATCCCATGACGGCAAATTTGGTCTTTGTACTTTCTGCCATCTTGATGCAGCGGAGCACATCATAAAAGCCGATTCCGATATCCACCACCGGCGTTGGAAGCGCCTTGGATAACATGCGGGCAGTATTGGCTCTGGAGATGATGATATCATATTCCATATACCGTTCCTTGGCTGCCTGAACTCCAGCTTCCATATTTCCCAATACGGCATGCAGCTCCACATCGGGCCGCTGCCTGGCATACTGCTTCATTAATTCTACCAGCCCAGCATAGGGGGCAATTCCAAGTATTTTAACCTTTTCTCTCATAAAACCCCTCTCAAATGTTACATATTTAAACATATTATACCATAATACCCTTGAAAAACAAGGGGAATTTATGTAAAATCTGGTACATAGAATAGAGAAAGCAAAAATATGTTTCAAAATGAAACATGTATAGGGGGGGTGAATATGTGAAAAAGAGATACCTGATTATAGCAGATGATTTTACAGGGGCCAACGATACCGGTGTCCAGCTTTGCAGACGCGGATATCCCACAGAGGTGCTGTTTGCCGGAAAGCCTTTGGACACAGATAAGTCTGTTGTAATTGATACGGAATCCAGAACCATTGACAGCGAAACGGCGTACCGGGTAGTCAAGGATTCGCTGAAGCTGGTGGATTTTTCAGGATTTGGCCATGTGATTAAAAAAATTGATTCCACCATGCGCGGAAATATTGCTGAGGAAGTTAAGGCGGTGGATGAGGTTTATAAACCGGAACTGATTATTTTTGCACCGGCGTATCCGGATATGGGCCGTACCACTGTGGGCGGAATCCAGCGTTTGAAGGGACAGGAGATCTGTAAGACAGAGCTTTCCAAAGACCCGAAAAATCCTGTGACGGAAGACCGTTTAAATGGCCTGCTGTCGAAGGCCTATACGGAGCCCATTATTCTGAAAGGCCTGGCAGATGTCCGCGATGTGGGATTTTCCTTCGAGGGCGGCAGAATTTTTGCATGTGATGCGGAGACCAATGACGATTTGCACCGGATTATCCGTGCAGCTAAACGAGAGAGAAAAAGAACTCTCTATATCGGCTCGGCAGGAATTGCTGACAGCCTGATGGAGACAGAAAATCCTGCGGATCCGGCCTTTGCTGTGGTGGCCAGTGTGAGCTCTGTGACCAATGAACAGATGCACCGCTGTGAACGAGAGGGATATACGCTGGTTAAAATTCCGGTCCATGACATTCTCCTGGGGAGAAAAGCGGCCGCCAGTTACCGGGACGAGGCCATTGCAGCCTTAAAACGCGGAGAGGATACCATTCTCCTCACCAACACGGCATATGACAGAAAAGAGCTGGATACTTCCATTGAAGCCGGAGAGAAACTGGGAATGAGCTTTTCGGCAGTGGGTGATTATGTCAGGGAAATGATGGGGACCATGGCAAGGGAGGTCCTGGAATCGGCCAGAGTTTCCGGCGTCTTTCTCACCGGAGGCGATACGGCTCTGGGGCTTTTACGAAGTCTGGAGGCGGACGGCTCTGAGATTATCTCAGAGATTCTGGTTGGAATTCCCATGATAAAAATTAAGGGCGGAGCCTTTGACGGGCTGAAGGCCGGGGCCTTCGGTGCAGAGGATGCAGCCGCCTTCGCACTCAGGAAAATCAAGGAAAAGCAATAAAGGAGGATACATAATGAAAGAATTTTTATTACCTTACGGAAAAGAAAAGCTGAAAGCGGAAATTGAAGACAGCCATCTTGCTGGAGTCCTTTTATCAGAGCTTCACAGCTATCAGGCGCCGAAAAGCGGGGCAGAGCTGGTTCAGGACGCTTTAGAACATCCAATCGGAAGTCCGAGACTCTGCGATATGGCAGTTGGAAAAAAGAAAATCGTTGTGATTTCTTCTGACCACACAAGACCGGTTCCCAGCCATATTATTATGCCTCTATTATTAAAAGAAATCAGAAAGGGCAACCCGGATGCAGAAATCACAATCCTGATTTCCACAGGACTTCACAGAGAGACCACACGGGAAGAACTGGAAGCAAAATTCGGACCGGAAATCATGAAAAATGAGACCATTATCGTCCATGACTGCGATGATAAGGACAACATGGTATACCTTGGTAAGCTCCCCTCCGGCGGAAACCTGATTGTGAACCGCCTCGCTGTTGAGGCAGACCTGCTGGTGGCCGAGGGCTTCATTGAGCCCCACTTCTTCGCTGGCTTCTCCGGCGGAAGAAAGAGCGTCCTTCCGGGAGTGGCAAGCCGTGAGACCGTTATGTACAACCACAATTCGGCCTTCATTGCAGACCCCCATGCGAGAACCGGAGTGATCGAGGGAAATCCGATTCACAACGACATGCTCTATGCGGCAAGGGCAGCCAGACTGGATTTCATCATCAATGTGGTTATTGACGCAAACCATGACCCGATCTTTGCCGTTGCAGGCGACTGCGATCTGGCCCACAGAGTCGGAAGGGAATTCCTTGCCTCCAAGTGCCAGGTGGATGCAGTTCCGGCAGATATCGTAATTTCCACCAACGGCGGCTATCCGCTTGACCAGAACATTTACCAGTCTGTAAAGGGAATGACAGCCGCAGAGGCAACCGTAAAGGAAGGCGGCGTGATCATCATGCTTTCCAAGGCCTCCGACGGACATGGCGGAAAATATTTCCATGAGACCTTCCGGGACGAAAAAGACTTAAACCGCATGATGAAGACCTTCCTGGACAGAAAACCGGAGGAGACCATCATCGACCAGTGGCAGTCCCAGATTTTTGCCAGACTGCTCTTAAAGGCAACGGTAATCTTCATTTCCTCCTGTGACGATCAGCTGGTGGAGGATTTACATATGATTCCGGCCCACAGCATGGAAGAGGCCATGGAAAAGCTGACAGAGTTTAAGAGGGAAAGAGAGCGCAT
>CANRXD010000306.1 GCA_947643685.1 uncultured Clostridium sp.
CTTCCCTTTAATGCCAGCCGGATTTCCTCCTGCACATATTACTTTGTTTGCGGCTGTTCAGGCTGGCCAGCGCAGAGCCTGCCCCATAAAATAAAGGCATTCCCCGCACCTGCCGCATGAAAACAAAACGGCCGCTTTTATTCGTAGTTTTCCGGATTTTTTCAGGTTTATACATTTTTTTCCTAAAGAAGCGAAATCAGAGACCGGACATCTTCCTCCTTTGTGGCCCAGCTCGTGGCGAATCGGACCACCGTATGGGTATCATCATATTTTTCCCAGAAGCTGAAAGAGACCTTCTTTTTCAACTCTTCCATCTTCCCGTTTTCCAGAATTACAAACTGCTGGTTGGTGGGGGAATCAAGGTGAAAAACATAGCCCTTTTTCTTTAAACCCTCCTTTAGCAGCTCAGCCATGCGGATGGCGTGCTCTGAAATCTTAAGATACAGATCATCTGTAAAAAGCGTATCAAACTGGATTCCCAGAAGGCGTCCCTTGGCCAGAAGGGCTCCATGCTGCTTTACCATCGTAAGAAACCGTTTCGGCGTATTGTTATGGGGAAACACCACAGCTTCCCCGCAGAGAGCCCCCACTTTAGTTCCTCCGATATAAAAGGCATCACAGTATTCTGCCACCACCGGCAGCGTCACATCTGTGTCTTTGGCCGCCAGCCCGTATCCCAGCCGTGCCCCGTCCAGATATAAGGGGATTTCATACTGCCGGCAGACTTCCTTGATATCTTTTAACTGTTCCTTTGTATACAGAGTTCCATACTCGGTGGGGTGGGAAATATAAACCATCCCCGGAAAAACCATGTGGTCGTGGTTCCCGTCACCCCAGAAAGTCTTTAAATATTCCTTAAGCTCAAAAGCATCTATTTTTCCCTGGTGCTCCGGAATTGTCAGGACCTTATGCCCGCCTGCCTCTATGGCTCCCGCCTCGTGGACGCTAACATGTCCCGTGGCGGCGGCCACAACGCCCTCATAGGATTGTAAAAGACTGTCGACCACTGTGGCGTTGGTCTGTGTCCCGCCCACCAGAAAAAAGACCTCCCCTTCGGGGCAGCCGCACACCTTAAGAATTTTTTCCGCCGCGTCTGCACAGTAGGGATCGCTTCCGTATCCCGGGAGCTTTTCCATATTTGTTTCCAAAAGGCGCTTCATAACAGTCTCATGAGCTCCCTCCAGGTAATCACATTCAAATGCTAACATATCCTTACTCCTTTACTGTTTCAGGTCTTTTTTGTCTTCCCGGAAACTTTTAATCACCAGATTGGCCGGATACTGATAGGCGTAAGTGCAGTGTTTCATTAACTCTGCCTCCTCCTCTGTCCGGCAGACGCTTAGAATCATCTCCTCCTCTTCCTGGAGAAGATATGCCTCCCCGTTGCCGTCCCGCTCCTTGATTTCCTTGTAAATCCGGTATTTTTTATAATAGTCCGGACATGGAGACTGCTTCGCCTTCACCGGTTCCGGAACAATATTAAGCTTATACGCATCCGACATCCTGGCCAGAATATTATGTACCTTCTCACAGGTCTCTCTGGAAACAGTATCCGGAGCCGGTATGCAAACCATATAATTCATACTTTCCCTTTCCTTTCTCTTACAGTGCGAGACCGAACCTCAATATAAGAGGACGGTCTCCCGTCCCCTGTGCGATATTATTAATCTTTTCGCTGTGCTCTGCAATGACTTTTTTCATTATTTCAATATCGGCTTACATTGCTTCAGTCTGTTTTATGCTGTCTGCATATCTGTGGTATGTAGAAGTATAGCAAGCTTCTAATAACTCATTATCACTCATTCATGTATACTCCTCCTAAATATATAAGCGTAGGGTTTCAGTCCCCAACAACCGGTTGGGACTTGCTTCTCTCACTAAAATATTCTATTCTTTTTGAACTGGCTTGTCAATCTCCACATTGAATGATGTTACAGTGATAGTAACGGTTGAATCAGGTCTTTTTTATACGGGAATTCCCAGTGCTCCGTAAAGGATGGTGCCAATGACGCCGCAGGCCAGAATCGTCTGTACCGGACCTGCCTTCTTTTTCTGGAGAATAGCCAGAGATACCAGTGTCAAAGCAATGGCCACCCAGTTGGAACCGGACAGGCTCACATTCCCTCCCCACCAGGCATTTCCCACAATCTTTATGGCAGCCGCCAGGACCATGGCGGCCACTGCCGGATGAAGGCCGTTTAAAACTCCCTTTACCCGGTCCAGGTTTCTATATTTATAGTAGACTCTTGCCAGAATCATCACGATCACCAGGGACGGAAGCACATAAGCGCAGGTTGCCGAAAGCGTCCCCAGAACTCCGCCCACACGGGTCCCTACAAAGGAGGCAATATTGATTCCAAGGGGCCCGGGAGTCATCTCAGCAATGGAGATAATGTCAGTAAATTCCCCGGTAGTCATCCAGCCATGCTGTGCCACCACCCGGCTTCTCATTAACTCCATATTGGCCATCCCGCCGCCAAAGCTGAAAAGCCCGATCAGAAAAAAAGTTCGAAACAGTTCAAAATAAATCATGACATCACCCCGCTTATGACACCGCACACCAGAATTACCAGAATAATATCCACATCAAACACCAGCACAGCAAAAGACGCCGCTGCCAGCATGAGAATGGAAAGAAGCTTTTTATCCTTTATCACACTTTTTATCATTGTGATTGTCACGTTGATCATCACTGCCGCCACTCCGGCCTGCATTCCTTTTAAAAGAAGGGCAATGATGCGGTTCTGCCGAAACTGCACATAACAGGCGGAAACAATGGTCAGAATGATCATGGGCGGCAGAATGGTCCCCGACACGGTAGATCGGAAGAGCACACGTCTGAACTCCAGTCACTCCTGCAATCCGGTAGCCGATGATGATGGAGGTATTGACTGCCATGACACCGGGACAGGACTGGGCAATGGCCACAAGGTCCATAACCTCTTCCTGTCCAATCCATTTTAATTCCTCCACAAATTTTTTCTGGAGCATGGAAATGATTACCATTCCGCCTCCAAAGGTGCAGGCGCTTATGATAAAGCAGGTCTTAAACAGCGTCCACAGCGTATGTCCGTCTGCTTTTTTTGAGGCTTCCATTGCAATTCCCCCTTATTTTCAATTTCCCGGAAGAGAAAACATTTCATTTACCTTTCTCCGGTCCAGACTGTGGTTGTAAACCAGTATCTCATAATCCTTAAGCTTTTGGCTGAAGGAATGGCCGCCATCCTCTGCATCTC
>CANRXD010000307.1 GCA_947643685.1 uncultured Clostridium sp.
ATCAGAGATGGATTTGGCTGTCTTGTAGATGGTGAAGATAAAAGATATGGCCACCGCCATCACCGTAATATAAGTGAATGCGGCCGTAACCTCCTTCATCTGAAAAAAAGCATCCAGAAGATAGGTCTGATGACCTTCCACCTCCACAGGACTGATTCCCGCAAAGACATTAAACATATTTTCCACAAAGTCAATCAGAGAACACATAACCGTGAAAAGAGCCAGAAGCCACTCGGACCACATGGACCAGATCACCGACATGAAATACTCGATAAAGACCTCAAGGATATCTTTTAAAATAGGGGCAAACACTTCTGAAAGAATGGTACGAAAAATATTCTGAAGTGCTTCCACAAATGAAATTGCAAGATAGCTGAGTTCCAATGCTTCACCTCCCTGTTCCTTCCCGAGCGCTCTTCCTCCGGCACCGCCCGACGGACCCGCCAGCCTTCACTCTGCCTGACAGACCCGGCAGCCATCCTTCTGCCTGACAGATCCGCCAGCCTTCCCCCTGCCTGACAGATCCACCTGTCTTCTCACTGCCCGACAGGCCCGGCAGCCTTCCTTCTACCTGACTTTCACTGTCCGCTTCACATGAATCACAAACGCCGCTCCTCCTGCGATAAGCAGGATGACAAGCACAACCGCCACAATCCCGTACATATTTACCTGATATTTCAGAGAAAACTCTGTACTGGAAGTATTGCCTGCCTCATCCACGGCTGTCAGACGGTAGGAGCCGGGGCTGTCGATGGTATATCCGGCAAAGCCCTCCTGAATCTCTCCGTTTTTCTCAAGAATTACCTCTTCGATATCGTCAGAGACGTACTGGATCTGGGCGGTTCCGCCCTTAACATGGACTGCGACCTGGGGTGGTTCGGTATCCTTTCTTAAGACCACGTCCAGAACTTCTCCTGCTTCGCCGGTCATGCCGATCTGGTACTGACCGTCTTCCCTCATCGGCAGATATCTGCCCGCAGGCAGCTTTTCCGGCTCCCCGTCAAAATAGACGCCGGTAAATTCCATGCCCGCAGGGGCCATGTAGTAATCCGTGGAACCAACGGCGGAAGCTATGGCAAAAGACCACTTCTGACCGTTGATATCCAGACAATAATATCCCGGTTCTTTTAAGCTCATACTTTCTGCATATTCCAAAGGCTCATCATTGCAAAAAATACTTCCTTCGCCTTCCGATACCAGCAATTCCACAGCTGCCGGACCCATATATCCTTCCGGAACATTGGAGCTTAAAGTTCTTCCGTTATCGAAAACCACCTCATACCTTCCTCTTGAGCTATCATATGTCTGGGTCCGCTCCCTGTAAGCTCCCGGCATTCCCTCTGTTTCTGCCGCGTCCGCTTTCATTTCCCCGCTGTCTGCCCCGGCGCTCTCCGAAACGCCTTCCTGATTCTCTTCGCCAACGCTTTCCTCTTCCCCGGTCATTTCCCCGTCTGCGATTCCCCCATCTGCACTTTCCCTGGCGGAAGTCTCCGAAGCATCCGGACTTTCCGGCTCAGATATCAGGCTTTCCGGCATGCTCTCTCCCAGGCCCGGTTCTCCCACCCCGGTTCCGGAATTTCCTCCATTGGACCATATGCCGCTCTCCGAAAATCCTGACATCACGCCAAAGCCGTCATTTATAAGACCCTCTGGCAATCCGTCTCCTTCTTCTCCCTCTTTTGTCTCCTCCGGAGGTTTTTCCTGAATCCGGAAACGGAACAAAGTCCTGTATTCCTTCTGCTCGGAAAATGGAACGCTGGTATCCTCCACTGCCGTGACCCTTACCACATAAGTTCCATACTCGCTAAACGTCTGTCCTGGCACATAATCATACTCTGCTCCGTCTTTTTCCACAGAACAAAACACATTCTGAGGCATATCCAGAGTGACCGTCTGATCTGTGATGCCTCCATTGGAAACGTTGGTATAGAAAAAGAACAGGCCATTGATGGATTCTTCATAAATCTTATACTCTTCATGATATTGCTCTGCCAAAGTAACCTGATGAACTGCCGGTCCGGCCGTTACCTCCTGTTCCTCCGCAGCACTGGGAGCCGCCCCCGGGCCGATTTCGCTGTCTGTGGATTTTGGACCATCATAACTTGGGCCGCCATAACTGCTATCGTCACCATTGCTGTCCCGGACATAGGGCGTTTCTGACACATAAACAACTCCCTGGCTGGTTATAGTCCCCGCAAAAAGCCCTGTGACTGTCAAAAGAGCGAAAGCAAACATTTCGCCTTTGTATCGTTTCTTCATGCCTGTGCCTCTTCTTCCTGCTCATTAAGAGATGCCATAATATAGTTGCGTTCATCCAGATCATAGTAGACTTCATCCCCAAAAAACGCATTCATCCTCACCTCGGACAAATCCATGGTCCCCATCTGATACAGAGGACACTTGTAGCTGGGAGTGAACTTGGTTTTTAAGGGGTAATTGCCAAAGGTTACGATGATAGCATTCCCCGTATCCGTCTTATTGTTCAGCTTCTGAAGCTCTGACGGATAGATAAGGGGGCGGGTCTGCAACTGGCTGGACACATTGATATTTCCCTGCTTATCCCCCATGGTGGAGGAGATACTTGACGTGGACACTGTCATATTGCCACACAGTTTGGAAAACTCCTCGCAGGTCTCAATATCATTGGAACCGATGAACATTTTCATACCGCAGTTGCTCTTTATAATGTTGGACACCTTATCTCCGTATACATTATCCAGCTGGGCATAAGACTGAACCACCATATTGAACCAGATTTTTCTGGAACGGCCTACGGTGATCATCTTGTCAAATTTATCAATTTTGGGCATATTACCGAACTCATCAAGAATAAAATACACATTTCTCGGAAGGCTCAAATCCTCTCTCGAAGACGCCACCTTGATCAGCGCTTTATAAATGCAAAGGATAAATACGGCCGCCAGAGCATGTCTGGTGTCCTTTTCATCCGGTATTTTAAGAAACAAAGCCGTAGGTTCCATGGCAAACTGAATGGGATCAATATCCGTCGCCGAGGTCAGAGAACAGAGTCCCTCATCATTGAACATGGACAGTTTATCAAAGGCAATGGACATGTAACTGGCCATGGTACTCTCTGCCGCAGACAGCACCTGTTTTGACAGCCCCACCGCTTTGGATACGGGAGAGCGCCCTTTGAAAAATTCTCTTAAAGCTTCATAATCATTGTCCGAATTGCCGATGGCTTTATTAATATTATAAAAACAGAAC
>CANRXD010000308.1 GCA_947643685.1 uncultured Clostridium sp.
TTTCCAACATCAAAGCAGTGGCAGAAAAATATCATGGAGCTGTACTGACAGAAAAAAACGGAAGGCAGTTTTATTTGAGTGTGCTGCTGAACATTTCATGACACCCAGAGGGCATTTCAATGCAAAAGCCTTGAAAGAGCGCTTTCCACCCGGTAGACTGGTAAAAGGCAGCTAGTATAACCCAAAATCATTCAGTCGAAAGGAGGATACAGACATGAACATGCAGATGATGGAAGGGCTCCTGGGCGCAAGCTCAAACATAAAATTGTCAAGTACGCCTATGAGTGTGTACCGGCGGGCCAGTGCCGAGGGCGATACGGAGAAGATGAAACGGGCACTGAGCTACACCGGCGAATGTACGGAGAAGGCAGCCATGTATCAGGAAAAGCTGGACAAGGGCATGAAGGCTGAGGCAAAGGCTGAACGTGAAAAGGCGAAGCTGGAGCAGAAGGCCGCCATTGAAAAGAACAGAGAAGAAGGCCAGCGGACAGAGGAAGGCACAAAACCGGAACGCTCCCGGGAAAATGATCTGGTTCAAATCAGCGAAGCGGCGAAGGAGGCACTAAAGAGTGATCCGGTCAATACAGCGGAATTGCCTGACAGCGAACCAGTCACTTATACCCCCTCCGGCGAGATTACCGCCATTCCGGCGGAGGCCGAACCCATAGTTTCATTTACTGCATAAGAATTAAAGGAGGAATTATTTATGATGCCTGTTTCTGGTGTGAACACTGGCATGGCACCGCTCCTGACAGCGGTCAGGAAGAAAACCGCTGGTGGTAAAAAAGAGGAAATTGGCGGAAGCAGTACCAATGCAGCGGACAGAGAAATTGAAAAGCTGAAAAAGAAAAAACAGGAGCTGGAGCGCCAGATTCATTCTGAAACGGATGATGCGAAAATCAGAGATTTGAAAAAGAAACTGATGCAGGTAGAAAGTGAGCTGCGCCAAAAAAATAATGACACATACAGGCGCCAGCGCTCCGCATTTTCTTAATCTGTTTTTGTACATTCGGGAATATCCTGCCGCACGGCGGCAATAGACAAAAGCCGTCGTGCAGCGGATCTTATGGGTGCCCCTAAATCTTTAAAATCAAAGATGCCAGCAGCGCAATCCTTGGAATATACTGGTCGATCAGCAGATATTCTTCTGAAGAATGGGCTCCGTCACCGCAGCCGCCAAGGCCGTCCAGTGTGGGAATACCCATGGCAGATACAGCGTTTCCATCACTTCCGCCGCCCACAAACTGGTGGGAGAAGGACAGTCCCAGTTTTTCTCCGCATTCTCTTGCAATTTCAAACAAAGCCAGATTGGACGGAGTCTGCTCCATGGGAACCTTTCCCTCAATCACTTCCACATCTCTTCTGGTTCCCAAAACGGTCACAGGAAGACCGCAGATTGCTTCCCTGATACGTTTTCCCTCTTCCATAGTTTTATAACGGCAGTCTACCCGGAAGCTTGCAAGTTCAGGAACCACATTGACCTTGGTTCCGCCCTGGCAGATCCCCACGTTCAAAGTCGTTCCTGCCTCATAATTCGTAAGGCCCTGTACAAATAAAATTTCTCTTGCCATTTCCTCAATGGCATTGATTCCGTCCTTATGTGCATTTCCCGCATGGGATGCCTTGCCGTGGATGGTCACTGTAAAGCCAAGAGTTCCTTTTCTTCCGGTTTTTAAATCTCCATTTCCAATACAGGGCTCGCACACCAGGGCCGCCTTTGCATCTTTTGCCAGATCGCAGATAATTCCGCCTGATTCCCTGCTTCCCGTTTCTTCATCTCCATTAAAAATAAACACCAGTTTTTTACCCGGACGGATTCCCAGATCCTTATAAGCTTTTGCCGCCCAGATGGCAGAAACCAGGCCGCTTTTCATATCAGCGACCCCCGGCCCGTGAAGCTTGTTCCCCTCTTTATAGTACTTTAAAGAACCAATAAGATGAACCGTGTCATAATGGCCAATAAGTAAAATTTTTTCTTCCCCTTCTCCGAACTCAAATCGTACCAGGTCATGACCATTTTCTGTTTTGTATACATAGGTCCCGGCGCCTGTTCTTTCAGTAATCAGCCGTTCCAGTACCTTCCTGCACTCTGCCAGGGCCCCGATATCCGATGTGCTGGCCTCCGCCGTCACAAGGGTTTTTAAATCCTCAAAAATTTCCTCTTCATGGGATTTTAAATAAGTAAGAATTTTCTCTTCCATATACCTGTCTCCTCTCATTTTTTGTAACAGTTCAACCGTGCGGAGCCTGCTACAATATCATTTTTTCCGCAAACATATAGAATACGGGAACTGTCACGATACAGCAGATGGTGCTGAGGCAGACCGTTACCACCGAAAGCCTGTAATCTTTTTCATACTGCTTTGCAAAAATCGCAATGTTGGAGCCCACCGGAGTCCCGCAGGCAATGAGAATTACCTGTTTGATTTCCGTTTTCACACCGGGAATCAGGCTCAAAACAAGGAGCGTGGCCACAGGAATTAAAACCAGACGCAAAACCGTGCATACATATGCGCTCTTTGCCGTAAACATCTCCCGGAAATTCATTTTCGCCAGATAGGTTCCCAAAATAATCATCGCAAGAGGCGTATTCATACTTCCGATGCTGCTTAGGGTACTCACAATCACCTGGGGTACCGGAATCCTCAGGAAAAACAGCAGAAGTCCGCCGAAAAAGGACAGCACTACCGGATTTGCAGCAATGGTTTTTACCCGAACCGTCTCCTTATCTCCGGTCATGATGAAGACACCATAGGTCCACTGCAAAATATTAAGAAGTGCAATGAAAGAAGCCAGATAAAATACGGCCCCTTCTCCCAGTACAGCCTGTACCAGAGGGATTCCGATAAAGCCCACATTACAGAAGGACGCCCCAAAATTTTCGATGGACCTTTTTGTTCCAAAGACCAGAAATGAAATTACCATGGCCACAAGAAGAGCCAGAAGCGCCATGGCGGCCGAAACAGCCAGATCTACGGCCCGCTCTGCTGTATATTCCGTAATATAAGATTTTAAGATTACACAGGGACTTACCACCCGGAGCAAAATAGCCCCCAGGTCCTTTCCCCCCTGTTCAGAAAGATACCCTTTTTTCACAAGGAACATACCAACCGCAATCAAAAGAAACATAATACAAATCTGCTTTAGTAAAATAATGTCCCTCCTTTCCCGCCCCGGGGGGTGGGCGGGGTTAGGAGAGAGTCAGAAGGGCAAGTTGACACTCAATG
>CANRXD010000309.1 GCA_947643685.1 uncultured Clostridium sp.
AACAATTCCACTGTGCATTTTATAGAAACAGGGATTTAGACAGCATTCAGGAACGAAAACGATTCATGGACATGATATTCTTAAGGAGACTGAAATATGGCAAAAGATATGACGGAGGGCAGTCTTGCCCGGGCGCTGGTGGAGTTTAGTATTCCTTTAATCCTCAGTGGAGTCCTGCAGCAGCTTTACAGTTGGGCAGATGCGTTTATTGTCGGCAATATAGAGGGGGGCGCGGCCTTAGCGGCCATTGGCTCTACTACGTCGGTAATCTACCTGTTTACAGGCGCAATTACCGGATTTACAAACGGGATTTCCATTCTGGCGGCAAAATATTTTGGCGAGGGAAAGAACGATGTCCTGAGAAAGCTTCTGTCCTCTTTCGCCTTATCCATGGGATTGCTTTTTCTTGTGCTCAGTGCATTCGGTTTCTGCTTTGTGGAATCTATTCTGCATATTCTGGATACGCCAGAGGACATTCATCAGATGTCCGGGGAATACTTAAGAATCGTTCTGACCGGAATTCCGTTTATTGCAGTCTATAATGTTTATGCCGCTGTTCTCCGGGGCTGCGGGGACAGTAAAGCGCCGTTTTATTCGGTTATGGTATCATCTGCCGCTAATGTTGTGCTGGATCTCCTCTTTGTCGGCGTGTTTCAGTGGAGTGTGGCGGGGGCTGCTGCCGCAACGGCAATATCCCAGATTGCAATGATGATTTTTATGATCGGATACACGATAAAACGGTATGAGGTACTGCGGTCCGGACCCAGAGGCAAACGGATAGACAGAACGGTACTGACAGACGGATGTGCGTTTTCATTTCCTCTTACTTTAAATTCCGTGATCAGCTCGCTGGGAAGTGCAGCGCTTCAGAGTTCATGAACAGCTTTGGCTCAACGACAGTGGCGGCAATCTCAACAGCCTATCGTGTAGACAGCATTATTATGCTGCCGGTAATGAATCTTGGCGCAGGAATTTCTACGGTAACATCGCAGAATCTCGGTGCAGGCCGAATGGAGCGGGTGAAGAAAGGACTGTATGTTGGAATCGGCCTCATGGCAGCGGTAGCAGTCTGTATGACAGTTTTTGTGATCAATTTCGGCGGACTGTTGCTTGCGCTCTTTGGAATTTCTGAGGAGTCGGTCGCCATCGGCCAGTCTTTTTTCCGCGGACTTGCAATGTTTTATGTGCTATTTGGGGTTTCGGCTGCTATCCGCGGATATATTCAGGGAATCGGTGAAGTAAAGTTTACAAGTTTTGTCGGAATTTCCTCGCTGGCAGTACGGATCGCGATGTCTTACATTCTGAAGCCATTCTTTGGAAATATGGTGATTGCATATGCAGAAGTAATCTCCTGGTGGTATATGTTTATCATGTACGGAGGGCGCCTGATTCTGCATCGGATGAAAGCTCAAAAGGAGCAGCATGTGCGATGACAAAACCAAAAACCTGTCAAGAACAAGCGTTGTCTGCTTTACAGACTCTCTTGACAGGTTTTCTCCCTTCGGGCTGTTTTCTCCCGGCCATTTTATGCGGTTTGGGGCTCCCTTTTCATGTTTTTGGCGGACCCGGCAGCCCTTAGCTCAGCTCGTCCTCTCCAACCAGCTCATCATACTCTTCTGCATCCAGAAGCTCATCAAAGGCATCCGCCACAATTTCATATTCTTCATCGCTTTCGATATTCTCAAGATCAGGAGTTCCGTTCACATCCTCCACATACCGGTACAGATATACCTCTCCGTCCTCCGCTTCTCTTCCATCCAGAGGAAGAAGGGCAATGTATTCTCTGTCCCCCGCCTCAAAAATCGTAAGCACCACACATTCCAGTTCCGTTCCGTCATCCAGGGTCAGAGTGACTGTCATCTCCTCCTCGTTCTCTGCATCCTGGTTTCCAAGCCCGTTGTTATTCTTTTCGTTTGCCATCGCTTTTCCTCTCTTTTTCCCTAATATAAGCTATTGATTTGCACCTTTTCACCGGTGTGCCGGCATGTTTACACTCTGTCTTGATCTGTCCTGAATAAGCATATCAATAAAGCTGGCAAAAATCAATACTCAATTCCTTTTCTTGCCGGAATCCCTCTGTCATAGGGATGCCTTACCTTTTTAATCTCCGACACACAATCCGCCATGGAAAGCAGAAGCTTTGACGGATCTCTTCCGGTCATGACCACTTCCAGCGCCCCGGGCCTGTCTCTTAAAAATTCCTCCACCCTTTTTTCAGAAACCATCCCATAATTTACAGCTGCCATAATCTCATCAAGCATCACCATATCGGCCGTTTTCGCCAGGGAAACGGCTTTTTCAAACAGCTCCTGATTATAAGCCGCCGCTTCCTTTCTGGTCTGCTCATCCATGGCAGACACAAAGCCGAAAACCCTTTCGCAGGGAAGTACCGTAATCTGCGGGATTGATTTTAAAACTTCCACCTCTCCGGAATCATCCGTTTTTAAAAAGCGGGCCACGACAATTTTTTTCCCTCTCCCCGCTGCCCTTATGACCATTCCCACAGCCGCACTGGTTTTTCCCTTTCCGTCACCGCAGTAAATATGGACGTATCCCATGTGGCTTCCTCCTTATTCTGTCCCTGTCAGGCCATTTCCGGACCGGATACACTCCTGCCGGACGCCGGCACACATTCCCCCACAAACCTGGAAATCTCCTGTTTTCTGTGATACCGCTCCCGGACAGCGCAGATATGCAACCGTTCCTTCGCCCTGGTCATGGCCACATAAAACAGGCGCCGTTCCTCCTCAATGTCCTCCGGAAGCTTTGCCTTATGGTGAGGTGACGCTCCCTCGTTGGCATCAACAATAAACACCACCGCATACTCCAGTCCCTTGGCACTGTGCATGGTAGACAAGGTCACTGCCGGTCCGGCGGACTCTTTTTCCTCCGCCTTCTGCTGCTTTAAGGCCTCCTCATACTGTCTGATATGATCCATCCACTCCCCGGCCGTCCGGAATCCGGCCGCGCTCTCCATCAGCTGGTCCGCGACTTCAAACAGCTCCTCCGGCTTCATCCTGCGAAATTCTGCATATTCCTTCAAATATTCATCGTATCCCACAGATTTTCTGATATACTGGATGGCTGCCCTGGGATTTAGTCTGCCAATGGTCCTTATGTCACCTTCCAGATCGCAGATTCTCTCTTCCATCCATTCCTTATCCTGATAAAAAGATTTCACCGCATCAAGAGAAACCTCAGAGCTTTCGAAGGCATCCCGGCT
>CANRXD010000310.1 GCA_947643685.1 uncultured Clostridium sp.
TCTCCTCTTTTTGTCGATGTCATCATTTTAGCACCGTCTTCCTCTCGCGGCAATAGAAAAAAAGCCACAAAAAATCGGTTGAAACCGGCCCGTTTTCTGTACTATACTTTAAGTACCACCATCTTAAATTTAAGGAGCGCAGACTATGGATATCTTCATTACCTCATGTTTAAATTCTTCCCAGAAAGAATCCGTTCAATCCCTTCTGGCAGACGTAAAGAAAAAAGAATCCCTCACCGTTTCCTTTCCCATGGAAGACGGAGAGCTTTTTCTTTTAGGCAAAATCGGGAAAAAGTTGTGCGCGGTCCTTTCGTTCATCAGGGAAAGCGAACTGTCTTATGAATGCTCCGCCTTTACCCATCCGTCTTTCCGCCGGCAGGGCCTTTTTTCCCGTTTGCTGGAAAAAGGCCTTTCCCTTCTGCCTCCGGAAACTGAACTTTTTTTCTACACCGACGGGAACAGCTCTGATGCCTTAAATACCTTAGACGCCATCGGTGCCATACTCTGTTCAAAGGAACACATGATGACCCTTTCCCCGGAAAAGGGCCGGGATTTTCCCATTTCCGGGCTTACGGTCTCAGAGACCGCAGAATCCGGTTCCCCTCTCCTTTTATTCACAGATTCTTTTGGCTCCGTCCGAATCCTTGTTTACCCGTCCCATTACTATCTCTATGATTTTGAAATTCAGGACAATTTCCGAAACCAGGGCCATGGGACTGCGCTTCTTCGCAAAGTCCTCTCCTTCCTGGCCGCGAAAAAAGCAATGCCAGTCCGGCTTCAGGTATCCGGGGACAACCTTCCTGCGATCCGGCTTTACGAAAAGACAGGATTCCAGATTTCTGAAACCCTGTCCTGCTTTCTGTATTAAATTAATGTTTATCAAAGGCAAGGGCGGAGGGGCCGCTTTCCCGGTCCTCAATTTTCCGGCGAATTGCCAGCATTTCCCGGTCCGTAGCGGCAATGATTTCCGCACAGGCCTTTAAATCCTCACTGATCTCCCCGGAATCGTCCAAATTTTTCTTATATTTCATCTGGTGATCCAGGCTGGCCCAGAAATCCATCGCCATGGTGCGGATCTGAACTTCCACACGCATTTTCTCCTTGCGGTCCGAAAAGAACACGGGAATTTCGATAATCATATGATAGCTTCGGTAGCCATTCACCTTCGGACAGCGGATATAGTCCTTCACCATCAGAACCTCCACGTCATCCTGCCGGGCCAGCATTTCCGCCACCTCATAAATATCATCAATGAAGGAACAGATCACCCGAATTCCCGCCACGTCATAAAGATGTTCCGATATGGACCGCACAGTCAGGGGATGTCCCCGCCGCTGGAGCTTATCCAGAATGCTCCGCGGTTTTTTTACCCTGGATTTAATCATCTGGATGGGGTTTCTCTGGTTTCGTATAGCCAGATCATCGTTAAGGACCTCAAGCTTTGTCTTCACTTCCCGAATGGCACATGAATACATCATCATAATCTGCTGGAACTGCTGAGCCTCATTCAGGAAACTTTCTGGTATTTCGATGGCTCCCGGCGCATTTACCGCTGACTGGAGCAGCCCGTTGTTGGGGTTCATATTAAAATTCATTGGTACACCTCGTTACTTATGTCTGCTGTTCTTCTGTCTGTTACTCTCTTGTCTTTTACTCTTCAGCCCATTATTTTTCTATATTATATTATACAGGAAATTGCTCTGTCCCACAATGTCTCAAACCTTAATTTTCTATAAAACTTTCTAAGGTCCGGCTTCTTTACAAGGAACCGAAACTGTGCTATGATAGCCCTATACCAGGATACATAAACAACCAGGATTTTGGGAGGGTAAAACTATGAAAACTTTAGGATATTACAATGGGAATTTCGGTCCTCTGGAAGAAATGACCGTGCCGATGAATGACCGTGTCTGCTATTTCGGTGACGGCGTATATGAGGCCACTCTGGCAAAAAACGGTAAAATTTTTGCGTTAAAAGAGCACCTGGACCGCTTCTTCAACAGCGCCGGACTTTTAAAAATAGAAATTCCCTATACAAAAGAGGAGCTTGCTTCCATTCTTTACGACATGCTGGCAAAGATGGACGATTCTGAAATCTTTGTATACTGGCAGATGACCCGCGGAACCGGGATAAGACAGCATCAGTTTCCGGCTGCCGGAACAAAGGCAAATCTCTGGATTTTCATGAAGCCCGGAAAACACGGAGATTCTTCCAAAAAGTTAAAGCTTACCTCCATGGAAGACACCAGATTCCTTCACTGCAACATCAAGACTTTAAACCTGCTTCCCAACGTAATGGCTGCGGAAAAGGCAGAGGCCATGGGCTGCGACGAATGTGTCTTCCACCGCGGTGATGTGGTAACGGAATGCGCCCACAGCAATGTCTCCATCATAAAGGACGGCGTATTTAAGACTCACCCCACAGACCACTTTATTCTTCCGGGAATCACCAGAATGCATATCATCCAGATCTGCAAGGACAACCGGATTCCGGTGGATGAAACTCCCTTCACCATGGCTGAACTGATGGATGCCGATGAAGTCATCGTTTCCAGCTCCACGAAATTCTGTGCTCCTGCATATGAAATGGACGGCGTTCCCGTAGGCGGAAAGGCTCCGGAGCTTGTAAAGCTTTTGCAGGAAAAATATCTGGAAAAATTTGAAAACGAAACAAAATAAAAAGTACAGGGAGGGAATCCTTTTTCAGATTCCTTCCCTGCTTTTTTGTAACCGTCCGCCTAAACGCCCTGTTTTTTGCATATGTCCTTCAGACAGCACTTCTGACAGAAGGGCTTTGTTCTGGCTGTGCAGATTTCCCGCCCATGGTACACCAGGCGATGGCAGAAATCACTTCCCTCCTCCGGGGGAATCAGCTTCCAAAGCTCCATCTCCACTTTTTGGGGTTCCTTAATCCCATCCACCAGTCCCATCCGGTTCACCAGACGGATACAATGTGTGTCTGTTACGATGGCCGGTTTCCCAAACACATCCCCCATAATCAGATTGGCGCTTTTTCTTCCCACCCCAGGTAACTTTAAAAGGGCATTGAAGTCATCCGGAACTTTTCCGCCATAGTCCTCATACAAAATTTTCATACAGGCACTTATATCCCTGGCCTTGCTGTGTCCCAGGCCACAGGGCTTAACAATTTCCTCGATCTCTTCCGGGGCGGCCTTTGCCAGGGCCTCCACATCCGGAAATTTTTCATATAACTTTTCCACTA
>CANRXD010000311.1 GCA_947643685.1 uncultured Clostridium sp.
GATTACACCGCTTATCCCTCCGGGAATTGCAATGATTCTTTATGGATGTATTGCAAACGTTTCCATCGGCAAGTTATTTATTTCCGGCTTCGGCGTTGGCGGGCTTCTCTGCATCACCATGATGATTCTGGTGGGTGTGATCTCCAAAAAGCGCGGCTATGGTATTCTTTCCACAGAAAAGCTCACCTGGACCAGATTCTGGACAGCATTAAAACCTGCAATTCTGCCGCTGTTACTTCCGATTATTATTATCGGCGGTATCCGTATCGGAATTTTTACCGCCACGGAGGCAGGAGCTGTCGCCATTCTCTATGCGGCATTCCTGGGGATTCTTTACCACGAAATGCATGTGAAGGACATGATTCAGGGCTTAAAGGAGACAGTTGCCTCCACAGCCTCCATCATGTTAATTGTATCCGCAGCGTCTGTTTTTTCCTGGATTCTCACCAAGGAGAGAATTCCTCAGACACTGACAGCCTGGATGCTGGCCAATATTCACAGCAAATATGTATTCCTGATCGTTGTAAACATTTTCTTACTGATTGTAGGCATGTTCATTGAAGGCAACGCATCCATGATTATCCTGGTTCCCCTTCTGGCTCCTATTGCGGCCAAGTACGGAATCAACGAGATTCAGTTTGCAATGATCTACATTTTCAATAATGCCATCGGCGCATTATCACCGCCAATGGGCACCCTGATGTTTGTAACCTGCTCCATTACCAAGTGTAAGACAGCCGCGTTTATTAAGGAAGCAGTTCCATTTTATATTCTGCTTGTTGTGAATTTGCTGCTCCTTACCTGGTTCGAGCCTTTTACCACATTCCTGGTAAATCTGTTTTATTAAACCTTCGTGTGCCCGACGGGCAGGTGCACCGCCGCGCTGCAAAAGTTTGGGGGATATGGTAACCCCGTGTGCCCGGCAGCGGACTTTGATAGAAAAGCCGGAAAATACCTGCCAGGCGGACGTCCCATGGATGCTGTCTGGCAGGTTCCATATCCGGCCGGTCAATGAGAGAAAGGAAGATAAGTATGGAACGCCTGAATTATGAAGTATTGAAAAAATCCGGTTATGATGGATATATTCTTGAAAAGGCACCGGAAAAGGTTTTACAGTTTGGGGAAGGAAATTTCCTCCGCGCATTTGTGGATTACTGGTTTGATCTTGCCAATGAAAAGGCAGGCTGGAACGGAAAGTGTGTTCTGGTACAGCCCATCGCTCCCGGTCTTGCAAAGATGATCAACGAGCAGGAAGGACTTTATACTCTGTATCTGCGCGGAAGCGAAAAGGGGCAGAAGGTGGATGCAAAGAGAGTGATCTCCAGCGTAAGCCGCTGCTTAAATCCCTATGAGAAGGACGATTATGAGAAGATGATGGAGGCTGCCGCAGGTGACGATCTGGAAATCATCGTTTCCAATACCACAGAGGCCGGAATTCAGTACGATCCGTCCTGTAAAAAGGACGACTGTCCCCCGTCAAGCTTTCCGGCAAAGCTGACCCAGGTTCTGTACCATCGCTACAAAGCCGGAAAACCGGGCATCATCATGCTTGCCTGTGAGCTTATCGACAATAACGGAAAAGAACTGTTAAAGTGTGTAAATCAGTATATTGACCAGTGGGAACTGGAGGATGGCTTTAAGAAATATGTCAATGAGGACTGCACCTTCTGCGGCTCCCTGGTTGACCGTATCGTTCCGGGCCGGATCCGCGACCAAAAGGAGGTCGCCGAGCTGGAAGAAAAGCATGGCTACGAGGATCCGCTTCTGGACGTGGGCGAGGTGTTCGGCGTATGGGTCATCGAGGGCGATGAGAAATTAAACGATGTGCTTCCTTTCAAGAAAGCAGGCCTTTTTGACAAGGTATTCGTAACTCCCGATATGAGCCCCTATAAGAAGAGAAAGGTTCGTATCTTAAACGGTGCCCATACAGGCTTTGTTCTCGGCGCATACCTGGCCGGTGAAAACATTGTCCGCGACTGCATGAATGACGAGACCATCCGGGGCTTTATGAATAAGATGCTGTACGAGGAGGTAATTCCGACTCTCCCGCTTGATAAGAATGATCTGATGGAATTTGCCGCCGCTGTTACGGACCGTTTCAATAACCCGTTTGTAAACCATGAGTTAATGAGTATCTCCTTAAATTCCACATCCAAATGGAAAGCCCGCAATATGCCGTCTTTCCTGGGATATATTGAGGAGAAGGGTGAGCTTCCGGAGTGCCTGACCATGTCCCTGGCCGCTTATATCGCATTTTACAGCAATGATATCCAGTCTCTTACGGATGCGGGACTTGTGTGCAGACGTCCGGCAGGAAATGAGTATACCGTAAGCGATGACCGCTGGGCACTGGAATTCTACTATGCCCATAAGGACGATTCCGCTGAAGAACTGGTACATGCCGTACTGTCCAATGAAAAGATGTGGGATCATGATCTGACAATAATTGCAGGCCTGGAAGAAAAGGTTACCGCTGACTTAAAGAAGATTCGCACGGAAGGAGCAAAGGCGGCATACGCAGGCTGTCTGTAATCATATGAAAATCATTCAAATTTCTGAGATGGACAATGTGGCAGTGGCCCTGCATCCAATTACAAAGGGCGAAGCGGTCACGGCAGGCGGACTGACTGTGACAGCTCTCGAGGATATTCCCCAGGGTCATAAAATTGCCCTTCGTCCCATCAAAAACGGCGAGAACGTTATCAAGTACGGGTTCCCGATCGGACATGCGACTGCGGATGTGGTTCCGGGAACCTGGATGCACACCCACAACGTAAAGACGAATCTGGAAGGTGAGATGGAGTACACCTACAATCCAGGTATTCAGTTCCCGGAGAAGGTAGAGCCGGAGACTTTCCAGGGCTTTAAGAGAAAAGACGGCCGTGGGGCGATCCGGAATGAGATCTGGATCATTCCCACCGTCGGCTGTGTAAACGATGTGGCAAAGAAGATGGTGAGGGATAATCAGGATTTGGTAAAGGGAACCATCGACGGTCTTTATACCTTCCCCCATCCTTTCGGATGCAGTCAGACCGGTGAGGACCATGCACAGACAAGAAAGCTTCTTGCCGCTCTGGTCCGCCATCCCAATGCGGCAGCCGTTCTGGTCCTTGGCCTTGGCTGTGAGAACCTGACCCACGAACAGTTCCTTGCAGAGCTCGGGGAGTACGATAAGGACAGAGTCAAATTTTTAATCTGCCAGGAGGCGGAGGATGAATTTGCA
>CANRXD010000312.1 GCA_947643685.1 uncultured Clostridium sp.
AAAGATTTATTCTTCCTAGTACAGGCATCAGCCCTTCACATCCTTCCAGGTAATCCTGCAGAGGTCATCTTGCCAGGGGAGCCGCTGTTTCTGTATAATCAAATAATGACAATTGTTCCATAAAAACACCGCCTTTTCTTAATGAGGTAAGTGTAACACCAGATGGAGAAAACTGCAACAAATAAGCAGAGGGGAAAGAGTGCATGCTGCCTGTCAGGCGGCGGAATTTATAGTAAACGGATATGCCTGCTGACGCAGGCATCACTATACATGAAAGTCGATTGCTCCGTGCTTCGCACTCCCGCAATCGCCGCCGGTATTCGTAATCCGGGCTTTCGCCCTACTTACTCATACCGGCTTGGCTGCCCGATATCCATGAGACTCTGCATGCAAGCATGCGCCGTCTCACGGCTGCCGGGCAACACTTTCATAGTAATTCATAAGAGGGGAGCAGTATAAATGATGATAATGGAAGAAATACTGGAGCAGTCCATAGAAGCAGCACGTCCGGCCATCGCACAGGGGGCGGTGGCAACTTATATCCCGGAGCTGGGGAAGGTAGACAAAAATCAACTGGGAATATGCGTGTTCACAAAAGAGGGTGAGCGCTTTTTTGCCGGAGATACAGCAGTGAGGTTCAGCATTCAGAGTATTTCAAAGGTAATCAGCCTGGCTGCTGCTCTGGAACACTGCGGATTTGATACGGTATTTGAGCAGATCGGAATGGAGCCGTCAGGAGATGCCTTTAATTCCCTGATTAAGCTGGAAAGTTCCAACAGTCATCCCTATAACCCCATGATTAATTCCGGTGCCATTGCCATATGTGGATACCTTGTTCCGGTGATTTCCTTTGAGGAGATGGTGGAGCTGGCCAGAACGCTCTGCAGGGATGATGGAATCGTCATGGATGAGAAGGTGTATCAGTCGGAAATGTCTCATATTTCCCGGAACCGCGCCATTGCTTATCTGTTGGAAAGCAAGGGGGTTATCACCAGTGATGTAGAAAAAACACTGGACTTTTATGTGCGGATGTGTTCTTTGAGCGTGACGGCTGAAAGTCTGGCGGAGCTTGGACTTTTACTGGCCAACCGGGGAATTCAGCTTTCCACAGGAAGACATCTTTTAAAACCGGATACGGTGCGGGTAGTGAAAACCATCATGATGACCTGCGGAATGTATGATGGATCCGGCGAATTCGCCGTTCGCGTGGGTCTCCCCTCCAAGAGCGGAGTCGGCGGTGGAATTCTTTCTGTGGCAGACAGAAAAATGGGAATTGGTATTTTCGGACCGGCCCTGGATGGAAAGGGAAACAGTATTGCCGGAGAGCGGATGCTGCAATATCTGTCTGAAAAACTGAATCTCCATATGATGGGGGAATAAGAAGTATACCCCTGGAATTGTCATTAAATCCAGGGAAGAAGATTGTAAACCAAAATGGAACGGAAGGTTGACAACAAAGAAAACCATGCTATAATGTAAACGTGCCATAGATATTTAGTTGACAATAACTAAAATTGTACGTTAAGGAGATTCGCATGGAAACAGTAACAGTAAAAAGAAAAATGACAACCGCACAGATGACAGTAACTGCCCTTATGACCGCCATTACCTGTATTTTGGGTCCCCTGTCGCTTCCGATTCCCATAAGTCCTGTACCGGTCAGCCTTACAAATCTTGTAATTTATTTTATGGCTTATGTGCTGGGGGCAAAATTGTCTGTTGTAAGCTACATGGTTTACCTTCTTCTGGGAATGGCAGGGCTTCCTGTATTTTCAGGATTTTCAGGCGGTCTGGCAAAGCTTGCAGGCCCTACGGGCGGATACCTGGTTGGCTTTATTTTCCTGGCAGCAATTGCCGGTTTTTGCGTGGAAAGATTTCCTGGTAAAATTTATTTGCATGCAGCCGGTATGGTAATTGGAACGGTTGTGTGTTATGTTTTTGGGACTGTATGGCTTTCCGGTCAGCTGGGAAGAACCTTTCTGGAGGGGCTGGGAATCGGTGTCATTCCGTATCTTCCCGGTGATACTATAAAAATTATCGTGGCTGTTATTGCAGGACCGCAGATTAAGAAATCGCTTTGCCGTGTGGCAGGATAGAAGCGGGGCCTGGCCGTATTGATTATAAAAGGAGAAAATAATGATTGAGCTTCACCTTCATCTGGACGGTTCTTTAAGACCGGAAACAGTCTGGGAACTGGCAAAGGAACAGAAAATTGACCTTATGGCAAAGACTGTGGAGGATGTGCGCCATAAAATGGAGGTTCCGGAGAACTGTAAAACTCTGGAGGAGTACTTGGAACGATTTGAGATGCCTTTAATGGTGCTCCAGAAGGCGGATGCCCTGGAACGGGCGGCCTTTGAACTTACAGAAGATCTCGCCGGACTTGGTGTGACTTATGCAGAAATACGATTTGCACCCCAGCTTTCCTTAAATGGAGGATTGACGCAGGAGGAAGTGACGGAGGCAGTCATTTGTGGTGTGAAACGGGGAATGAGACAGTATCCGCAGATCCGTGTGGGCCTGATTTTGTGCTGTATGAGGGGGAATACTAACCAGGAGTTAAATATTAAGACCGTGGAGACGGCAAAAAAATATCTGGGAGAGGTAGTATGCGCTGTGGACATCGCGGGAGCGGAATCCCTGTTTCCCACTGAGCTTTTTGCTCCTGTATTTGCGAAGGCAAGGGAGTATGGAATTCCCATGACCATTCATGCAGGGGAAGCAGCAGGCCCGGACAGCATAAGGACGGCCCTTTCCTATGGGGCCAGACGGATTGGCCATGGAGTAGCCGCCATTGAAGATCCAAAGCTTATGAAAATTCTGGCGGAGGAAGTAATCACTTTGGAGGTATGTGTAACCAGCAATTATCAGACCAAGGTGGTGCCGTCCATTGAATCCCATCCTATAAAAAAGCTGTTTGACGCAGGGATCCATGTGACTGTAAACTCCGATAATATGACATGCTCCAAAACGAATATTCAAAAAGAAATCGTTTTGTTAAAAAATGTACTGGGATTTACGGACAGGGAAATTGAAACCATGGAGGCTTATGCCCGGGAGGCAAGGTTTTTAAAGTAACAGGAAAAAACTATTTGCAGTGATTGCCTGAAGAAGTCAAAAATGATATACTGACTCCATATGGGAAAAGATTGGAGAATATATATGAAGAAAATGATTTCCTGGAATGTGAATGGTTTAAGGGCCTGCCTTG
>CANRXD010000313.1 GCA_947643685.1 uncultured Clostridium sp.
AATTCTTTTTCATTTCCGCAAAATATTGATTCATTCGCTTTCCTCCTGTGATACCGTTTTCCAGTGCGGGGAATGCCTCCGCCTTAACAGGGCAGTCCCCACACAGACCTACTGAACAGTTACCAGTTTACATACAAACGATTGTAACACCTGGAGTTTACTCAAAGTCAATACCCTTTTAACATTTTGTTTCCAGCGCCGTTTTTTCCGAAGTAACCGTTCAGACAGCCCCGGAATGGCCGCTTTCCGGAACCATTTCGTTCCCCTCTGAGCCGCTGCTTTTCTCCTCCATAATTTCCACAATGGTCTTCTCTGTTCCAACCATGCCGGGAGCGGCAATCCTTCCCATATTCTTCATGGTCTCCTCCGGTGTCCTTCCATTGATGCCGTGGACGGAATTAATATACACCCCGGCCATCGCCATGTTGACGGAATCAAAGGCCGCATCTACCGCCACGATTCCCTTCATGGTACACCCCTGGTTTCCGCCGTCACAGATCATCCCGGTGATGCTGCTGGCCATGTTGTTAATGGTCTTTTCCATTTCATCCAGGGTCCCGTTTCGCAGGCTCACAAGACCACAGGCCATACCTGTTCCCGCCGCGATGGCACATCCGCAGAAAGCGGACAGCTTTCCCGAATATTCTTTTATATACATGCAGACCAGATAGCTTAAGGCCGTGGCCCTTAAAAGCTGTTCTTCAGAATATCCGTTGACCTTGCAGGCAGCTAAAAGCGGCATGGTGGCAATGATTCCGTGGGCTCCGGACCCGGTTATGCTCATGGCAGGCTTCGAAAGCCCCAGAACTCTGGCCTCAATGGCGCCGTTGCAGAACAGGGATGCCGTTTTATGCTCATCCTCCGAAACAAGTTTTCCTCCGTTGGCAGAAAGAAGGTAGGGGCCATAAGTAGTTTTCTCACTGTGAAGTCCCTCCATCAAAAGTTCCATATTCATTTCATAAGCATCCCGGATGAATAAAATTTCCTCTGGCGGAACTGTCCTTGCATATTCATAAAGCTGTTTTAAGGTGTACTGGTGAATCTGGTGACTCTCTTCCTCCGGCCCTTCTTCTTCCTCATGCTTTTCAAACACTATGGTTCCGTTTTCTGTGATCTTTACAATATTGGTGTGAGAGCCCCGGATTGTAACAACAGCCTCCTCCTGCTGCCCCACCACCTTTGCTTCAATGAAAATGCGGCTTGTGATTTCGCTCATTTCCACTGCAATCTTTCCCGCTTCCACCATTTCCCGGGCTTTTTTCGCCTCTTCTTCGGTAATGCCATCCAGGCATTCCAAGCCCTTTTCCGGTTTCGCGGCCACTGCCCCCAGGGCGGCAGCATGGAAATTTCCAACCTCGCCGCTTCCGGGAATTCCGCAGGTAAATGCATTTTTATACATCCCGCTGTTTAAGCGGAGAACCACCTTTTCCACACTGCCTTTTATATGTCTTCCTGCAGTTGCCACTGCAAAGGCTATGGCCCCCGGTTCGGTTACTCCCAGGGCTGGTCTCATGTCTTCCTTAATTAAATGTGTCAGCTGATTCAAACAAAATTCCCCCTTTTCCTTATTGGAGCACTACTGAGTGCTCTTATTTTGTCTTCGGATATTTTAAAAAGGGGCAGTCGCAAAACCCACCCATTCCACAATATACAGACAAAATCCACTTTCATGCATGGTGGTGCCTGCGTCAGCAGGCATGTCCGTTTATTTTGGAAGTCTGTCATTTTGCAACAGCCTCTTTGTCTGTTTATTCAATAATACTGTCTGCCACATCCGTTCCGGCGCAGAGAAGTGCTACCAGAAGAGTCTGCTGACAGCCCTTAAAGGCACCTTCTACCTTAAACTGCTCAGAAAGCATATGAGCATGGACATCATAATCACACCCCATGCCAAGGCACACGGCCGGAAGTCCGCCCTCCAGTGCCCGGTTACAGTTGGTGGAACCGCCGTTTCCAAGCTTCGGCTCCTCACAGCCAAGATATTCTGCAGAAGCCATGGCCGCCTCTACAATAGGAGTATGGGGATCCTGGTGCCCGGCGTTCACATCACAGATGTGCTTTACCTCATAGGTTATGGTATCCTGGCCCCAGCGGTCGGTCTCCTCCCGGCAGGCCTCCCCGATGGCGGCAAAAATGCGGTCACGCAGCTTTTCCAGCTCTTCCTGGGAGTTAGAGCGGAAATTAAAACGGATTAAAGCCTGGTCCACAATGGCGTGAACAGCCTCAAAGCTTCCCGCCTGGAAATTTGTCACGGCAAACGTAGTCATAGGCTCTGCCGGAACGCGGAATTCTGCGATTTTTGCAATGGCTCTTGCTGCTGCGTGAAGGGGATTGGCAATCTTTCCGAACATTCCGCAGGCATGACCGCCGATTCCCTTGAAAACCACCTCATAGGTCTGGATTCCGGTGGCCTCATATGTAATCTCCTGGAATCCCGGTCCGTCCACGGAAATGCTGGCATCCAGCTCAGGATGGTGGTCCACATAGTATTTCATGCCTTTTAAAGCCCCGGTTCCCTCTTCCTGAACGGTTCCCACAAAATGAATGTCCCCTTTTGTCTCAATCCCTGCCGCATTTAAAGCACGGATCGTTGAAAGAACCACAGCACAGCCTCTGGTATCGTCAACGATTCCGGGGCATTTGATGAAGCCGTCCTCGCGGACGATGGAAAGCCTGGTATCTAGCGGAAACACCGTATCCATATGGCCTTCCACGATCACGGTTTTTCCCCCTCCGGTTCCTTTCCGGATTCCCACGCAGTTTCCGTATTCATCAATATAGCAGCCGGTCAGTCCTTCTTCCTCAAACATTTCTAAAAGTCTCCGGGCCTTTTTCTCCTCATGGTACGTGGGGGCCGGAATCAGGGTCAGTTCAATCTGCTTTTCAATCACTGCCTCCTGATCCTCTTCCATGAATGCCAGGGCTTTTAACACTTTTTCATTTTTCGTCAGCGCTTCAAATTTTCCTTGTACCTTTTCCGAAATCTGATATTCCATTTTTGTTGTACCTCCTCCTATGGTGTATTGTTACACTTAGTTTACCATACCTGTCTCTCTCAGGAAAGAAATCTTTTCATTTTTGACTATATGGCATCCTCCCTGTAAGTAACCGATCGGAAACTCTTTGTGCCCAGATTTGTGAGATGATTTTTTGTCAGAAGTGCACAA
>CANRXD010000314.1 GCA_947643685.1 uncultured Clostridium sp.
GGTGTGCAAGACCATAAGGCGGTATTCCCGGGTGCCTGTTATCATGCTGACGGCCCGTTCGGAAGAGCGGGATGAGCTTCTGGGGTTTGAGCTGGGGGTGGATGAATATATTTCCAAGCCCTTTAGCCCGAAGATCCTTGTGGCACGAATCGAGGCAATTCTTAGAAGAAATGCCAGTGCAGGAGAGATTCTGGAGGCTGGTGGAATTCAGGTGGATAAGGATGCCCATGGGGTTACTGTGGATGGTCTGCCAGTGGATTTAAGCAATAAGGAATTTGAACTTTTGACCTACTTTATGGAAAATCAGGGAATGGCCCTGTCCAGGGAAAAAATTCTCAACAATGTATGGAATTATGATTATTTTGGTGATGCCAGAACCATTGATACTCATGTAAAGAAGCTGAGAAGTAAGTTAGGCCCTAAAGGTGATTTCATCAGGACTATTTGGGGAATGGGATATAAATTTGAGGTGAACGGATGATGAAATCCATGCGGACACGGCTGACGGTTGTGTATGTCGGCCTGATGGTTCTTCTGCTCATAACTGTGTGGGGAGTGAACCGGTGGTATCTGGAAAAGTATTATATCAGTCAGAAGATGAAAGCTCTCAATGTGACATATGACGTGATAGATCAGCAGATAGCAGAAAATAGAGAAAATGGGATTTCCATTGAAGAAGCTATGAAACGGGAGCAGGATGTATATGGGAATATTGAGGAGGGAAATCTCCAGAAGCTGGTCCGGGATTTCTGTGATATGGCCAATGTTTCCATGGTGATGATCGATAACGGGGCGGAAGAGACTGCTGTATACTCCAACGCCCGGGATGGAAAATTTCTGAAGGATCGGATGGAACGATACATTTTCGGGAAGAACCGGGCGGAATTTGAAATTCTTGAGGAATATGATAATTATAAGGTTCAGAAGGTATTTGATCCCTGGAGAAACGGGATGTACCTGGAAAGCTGGGGATTTTTTTCAGATAACAGTACAGCTTTCATTATGAGCACCCCTCTTTCTTCGATAGGTGAAAGTGTGGTCCTCTCCAACCGCTTTCTCACCTATGTGGGCTTTTTTGCTATTGTGGTGGGGGCAATTGTCGTGTATTTAATTGCAAAGCGATTTTCACAGCCCATTTACCAGCTTTCCAGTTTATCAGAAAAAATGTCACAGCTTGATTTTGATGCCAAATATCAGTCAACGGGACATGTGGTGGAGGAGATTGATGTGCTGGGAAACAGCATGAATCTGCTGTCAGAACGGTTAAAGGAAACCATCGAAGAGCTGAAGTCGGTCAATAACCAGCTTCAGATGGACATTGAAGAAAAAATTAAGATTGATGAAATGCGAAAGGAATTTATTGCAAATGTATCCCATGAATTAAAAACGCCCATTGCCCTGATTCAGGGATATGCGGAAGGGCTCCAGGAAGGTATGGGAGAGGATAAGGAAAGCAGAGACTATTACTGTGATGTAATTGTGGATGAGGCCGGAAAGATGAATAAAATGGTGAAACAGCTTCTGACCTTGTCTTCTTTGGAAAGCGGCAATGATAAGACGGTGATGGAGCGGTTTGATCTCACAGAGCTGATTCAGGGAGTCATAGGCGCTGCACAAATTATGATACAGCAAAAAGGCACAGAGGTCCGGTTTGAGGAAAAGGAGCCAATCTATGTCTGGGCCGATGAATTTAAAATTGAAGAGGTGGTTACCAATTATCTGAGCAACGCCATTCACCATGCGGCCGGAGAAAATAAAATTGTAATCCGTGTGGAACGGCTGGAAACTCAGGTTAAAGTATCTGTGTTTAATACCGGTGAACCAATTCCGGAGGAGGACCTTCCGAATCTCTGGACAAAATTTTATAAGGTGGATAAGGCAAGGACCAGAGCTTACGGCGGCACAGGAATCGGATTATCTATTGTGAAAGCAATCATGGAGGCCCATAACCAGGAGTGTGGTGTTGTAAACTGGGAAAATGGGGTGGAGTTCTGGTTTACCCTGGACGGCAGCAGCCAGTAAACGAGGGTAGCGGTAGAAGCCCGAGTTGTGGGAGCCATTTGGGTTCGCATTATGAACGACTTTGGTCATGTCGATGATGAGACACCGTCATGTGCCATTTCTTTGCATAAAGAGTACAGGGGGCTGGGAATCGGAACGGCGTTGATGGAAAAAATGCTGGACAGTTTGAGATGTGAGGGCTATGAGCGGATGTCCCTCTCGGTGCAGAAAGCCAATTACGCGTTTAAAATGTATTGTAAGGTGGGTTTTGAAATCTTTGACGAAAAGGATGAAGAATATATTATGGTGAACCGCTTACAGGGATAAAATATAAATAACAGGGCGATTGATTGGGCAATAAAAGATATTGGCATGGTGGCTGAAGCCATGTAACGTGCAGGGATGAACTGGTTGCGGTGAATATTGGAGCGGAAATATGAGTGAAAGTGGAATTAGGAGACAGGTAATGGAAGAAATCCGGAACCTGGCACAGAAACACGGCGTAAACAAAGTCATATTGTTTGGTTCACGGGCGCGGGGAGATTACAGAAGAACCAGCGATATTGATCTGGCAGTAACGGGAGGAGAGTTTGAGCGGTTTGCATTGGACGTAAACGAAGAGACTTCCACATTGCTTGAGTTTGATATTATCAATCTGGACAGAGAGATGCAAAAGGAATTGCGTGATTCGATTGGCCGGGAGGGAAAAGTAATTTATGAAAAAGTATGAGAATTTTTGTGCGGCATTGTCAAATATGAAAGAAATTTATAATTATGAAGAGCCATTTGATAATGTCATACTTACCGGACTGGTAGGTCTGTATGAAATATGTTTTGAACAGGCATGGAAAATGATGAAAGAAATTTTGGATACGCATGGATTTGAAGAAGGAGCGACAGGTTCGCCGAAAACTATCTTGAAGACCGCTTATAAAGCCGGGATGATTAGAGACGAGGAGTCATGGCTGCGTGCGCTTCAGGAAAGAAACAATGTGTCTCATTCCTATAACAGGGCGATTGCAATAGAAATTGTGTCGCAGGCAAAAGAAAACTTCTATAATATGTTTTGCGAGCTGCAAAAGGAAATAGAAAGCAAGTGGCTGTAAAGGGACTGGTATTTTGGTCTTTTGCGAAAATTAGATCCGTGCTGTGGGGGCCAT
>CANRXD010000315.1 GCA_947643685.1 uncultured Clostridium sp.
GCGGTGTTATCGCTCATGTTATCCGCAGTGCTATTCTGTATGCCTGTGGCGGCAGTCCCGCCCTTTGGTATAGCCGCAGTCTGCATCATGTTGTCTGTGGTGAGCACAAAGGCTCTCTGCCAGAATATCCCCGTCTGTCTCTGCTCCACCCGCACTGCCAAGACCATAAGCAGACACATGAGTATTGAAAATCACAGCCAGGCATAAAAGCAACGGGAGCCCCCGTTTTGAGAACCAATGTTTCATATTCATATCCTCCCCTAAAATATCAGAATATGCCGCACCAAAGGATGTCCGGTTTTTTACATTAAAACCCCCCTGAACACGCGGCTTTGCCAGACTGCGCTGCCATTCAGGGAATAAGCATCTGATGCCATATATTGGTACTATACATGAAAATTATATTTCATGCAACCTTTTTTATTAACTCCACAGGAAGTACCTTCTTGTCCGTCTTAAGACGAACAAGAAGATATACCCCCATGAACAGCGGTAGCTTATGTTAAAAAAGCGGGCGTGTTTACTTCATATTCCGGCAGATTTTCACCAGCATATCCCCGCTTCCCACATTATAGCCGCTGCACGCATACACGGCATTTAAGGTTCCTGTTGTCACAAGGATAAGGGGCAGCTTATCGGGATCCACATACATTCTGCGGGCCAGAGTCTCGACATTCGGCACGAAGCTGTCAAAAAAGACCCGAATCCGTCCGAAGGTATCAAGAACCTTCTTAAGCTTGGCATTCTCCAGGGCTTCCTTGTCCCTGACCATAAACACAAGGTCTGCAGAAATTTCTTTGAAATCTTTCTCCTGCTCCAGCATCTCATTTAAGATATGTTCCGTCGGTTCCTTGCCCTGCTCAAGCCACATAAGAATCGCCTTGTTCTTCGTGAGCTCGCTTCCCAGGACCGTATTTCCATTTTCGTCCCGTACTTTGAACTCATCCAGTGCGAAATTATCCAGCATGTCGGCCAGGTTCGCCTGGTATTTCTGAAGTTTTACGACCTTTGTGCCGCCGGATTCCAGTTTGAAATGGTATTTACCTGCAAACAGGTTTCCGTTGGGCAGGCGGTTATCAGTGATAACCCGGTAGTTGCCGCCGGGAACGGTGATGGAAAGCCGGTTTTTGTCCCACGTCTCGTCCGTCAGATCCAGGGTCTCATAGCTTCCGTTTGCCAGGTGGCCCACGGTAAAGTCGGAGTAATACAGCCAGTTCTCACCGTCTCCCTTCTCGAAAACGATGGTGCTGTCTCCCTGGTCCAGAACTTCCACAGGAACAAAACGGCCGTCCCTGTAAAACTCCGCCATCCTGTTGATGGAATTAATTCTGGAAGCAATTCCAAGGGTACGGCAAATAGCCACAAACAGGATTTTTCTGGAGAGTTCGCTGGCATTTTTCACTGTCAGCGCTCCCACCGGCCCGGTCACAATCTGTCCGTATTCAATATCCGGATCAAAATGGATTGTCTCATGACTGTATGTCCACACACTCTGCGGATCCTTTTGGAACTTCTCTTTTTCTTCTTTTGTAAAGTATGAGAGAATGAACTGCCTGTTTTTCCTTAAGGGCTCCAGATACACCCGCGGACATACTACATACTGATAGAAAAGCTCCTCATCTTCCATCTCATAGCCCTTACTGCATTCCAGAGCCTCATAAAGGACCTCCGGATCCACATCTCTCCGGTCCTTTTTTGAAAGTGTAAGAAGCAGCTTTTCCTTTGCCGCCGGCGAAAATCTTTCATCCTCCAAAAACGGAATCAGTCGCTGCACGTTGCTTCTGCTCTCATACAGCAGATCATAAACCGCTTCGCTGTATCCGTATTTTTTAACGACATCCTTCACACGGGCTTCGTCAAACATTCCGGCCACACGGGTTTCCCGCTTTGCGTTGGCGGCATTTGTCTTTTTAAGACACAGCTCCTTCTGCTCTTCCGTCGGTCTGGCGCCGTTTACAATCTGGTCCTTCGGAGCGATGGAGACAAAAGTCTCCCAGATATCAAGGGAAACCGGCTCGTTCTTCAGAACTATCTCAACCGTATCCACATCCGGCGTATATACCATTTTCTCACAGAATACACCGTCCTTTTTCACATGGACATTTAAAGAGCCCAGGCCGCAGGTGATCTTGCAGCGGCCGTCCGTATCTGTCATCATGACGGCCGCATCAAAAATATTGGAATAGTTAAGGATTCCAAAGCCCACCTCAGCCCCCTCAACGGGCTTATTGTTTTCGTCCGTCACATGGACCATAATCTGCTTTGTCACCGCATAAAGCTTTAAATTGTTGAGAAACGATGCCATTCCCACCTTTGAGATGACTTCCTCGCCCTTTGCCGGTTCTCCGAAGCAGCGGCTGTGAATTAACATCGCCCGGCTGGCTGCGTTGGTAAACCACCCCTTATTTAAGACCTCCTCCGGCTCGCAGGCCCCGAGGAAATGCCACGCACCGTCACACCAGACTTCAACCCAGGCGTGATTGTCGTCACAGTGGGCCCAGCGGGGGGTATAAATCTGCCGCGCCGGGATTCCGATGGCCCGGTACACATTCACACCGAACACCGACTCCTCACCACAGCGGCCGTATGCCGAATAAAATGCTCCCAGAGCGGAAATTGTCCGCCCGTCGGTGGCCTGATACATCACATTTTCCGCATTCCAGTAATTGGCCTCAATGACCGCGTCATGCATCGAAAGGCCATCCACTCTGTCCTTCAGAAGCCCGTAGAAAAATTTGCGGCAGTCGCAGAGCTCCTCCTCATTTACACGGATATGGAGCACATAATTCAAGAAAATATCCTCCGGAATCTCTCTGGCAAAAGGGGAATTTTCCCTTAAGAACACGCCATGCTCCGCGCAGGACTGAAAATACTGAAATCATAATTTGCCATATCACTTAAAGGACTGTTGGCATAAATCCACCGGATTGCGAACATCACATCCGGAGACACCTTCTTTTCCGCTTCCAGGAGACGGGAGAGGATTTCACGTCTCTTCTCCTCTCCCGCCTTTAAAAGCAGCCCGTTAAATTTTATCTCTGCGGCTTCAACCGCATGGTTGGAAAATATCACTGCTTTTCTCTCCTTGAATTGTTATAATTTTTGTAACAGTTCAGCCTTGCATCTTCTTGCCCGCGTACCGCGGACAAGAAGCCCCGG
>CANRXD010000316.1 GCA_947643685.1 uncultured Clostridium sp.
CGGGCTCTTTAAAACCGGTCAGTGTGATTTCCTATGGGGATTGTGTGGGCTTTTGCGATGTGATTTCGTCTGTTTTATATATTCCCTACCGGGCCGTGGGGACAAAAGAAGGAGTTCTCCCCGGAATTCTTTTTGACAGAATGGAAATTGAAACAGAACATGGTCTGTCAGAAATAAAAAGGCCCATTGTGGCGGTGACAAAGGAACCGCTGTCCGGAAACGGAGATTTTTCCATGCTGATTCCGGAAATTTTTGTGCTCTCAGGAAAGGAATCGTAATGGTTCATGCTTGTCCAAACCGTTACAGGAAAGAAGGAGGAATCATATGATTATAAAAGTTTCAGTACCCAACCGGATTAAATTGAAGAAAGTGGCCACATTTCGGACCATTCTTTTAAAAAATCAGGGAGAAATTCACTATATCGGCGGTGCAGATGTGCTTCCGGCACCTTTATCTCAGGAAGAGGAAACAAAAGCCCTGGCCTTTTTTGGCACCGAAGGAGAAAGGGAAGCCAAGTCCAGGCTTATTGAACATAATCTGCGCCTGGTGGTGTACATAGCAAAAAAATTTGACAATACCAGCGTGGGTGTGGAGGATCTGATTTCTATCGGGACCATAGGCTTAATCAAAGCCATCAATACATTTAATCCGGAAAAGAACATCAAGCTTGCCACTTATGCGTCCCGGTGCATTGAAAATGAAATTCTCATGTATCTGAGGCGTACCAGCAAGACGAAGCTGGAAGTGTCCATTGATGAGCCTTTAAACGTGGACTGGGACGGGAATGAACTGCTTTTGTCAGATATTCTCGGGACAGATGAGGATGTGATTTACAAAGGGATTGAGGATGAGATTGAAAAGGATTTGTTAAATAATGCCATTGACCATTTAAATCCCAGAGAGAGGAAAATTGTGGAGCTGAGATTCGGACTGAAAAGTGATGATGGGGCGGAAATGACCCAGAAGGAGGTAGCGGACCTCATGGGAATTTCCCAGTCCTATATTTCACGGCTGGAGAAAAAAATCATGAAGCGGCTGAAAAAAGAGATTGTGCGGTACGAATGAGATCAGGGCCGTGACCTGCAAAAAACTCCGCCGCAGCACGAAGCCCTGGCGGAGTTTATGGCAGATCATGATTCACCGTAAAGACGGTTGTACAGCATATCACAGAGGGCGTCCACATAGGACGGATCCGGCAGATCTCTTCCGGTAACGAGGTAATCCTGGATCAGCTCAAAACGTTTAAGGCTCAGCTCTTCTCCGGCAAGATCCGGATCTTCCAGGTGAAGCTGGTCATCCAGACCGTCTGCGGAATAGGTTTTTAAAAACCACTGGATAATTTCCTGCGTTTCCTTTTCTTCCTCATCGGCCTGAACCTTTAACTGGGCGGCCCGTTTCTTTGAGGATACGGCAATGGCAATGGAGCAGACGGCCATGAGAACTAAAAGCCCCCGGAAGATAACTCCGGTTATTCCGGCCATGGGGAGACGGATCACCCCAAGGATATTGAGGATGGCGAAAAGGGCCAGAATCCCGCCAACAAGGAAAAAGGCGGAGGCAGAGGAGCTCATGTCCTCATACCGCTGTTTCTTATTTACATAGGCGGGAACCGAAACCGCGGAAGCGGCCTTTTTTGCCTGAGGCTCCGTATCTTCTGCGGCGGCCTCAGAATTGTTTTTCAATATTTCCGCGTAACGGCGGGCCATTTCCTGTTCTTCCCGTTCTTTTTCTGCCTGTTTTAAAGCATCTGCTGCTTCTTTTGATTCTACAAGGGGGCCGCCGCAGTCAGTGCAGACGGTCATCCCTTCCACAAATTCCATATCACATTTTGGACAGTACGGCATACATGCAATCCTTTCTGACGGCCAGAAGGCCATAATTCCCTATGGATATATTTATGGTGATTATAACTCAAAAAGACAGAATCGTCCACACTTTCTGCGGTTTGTACTTCCATTTTTTCAGGAAATAGGTTAAAATGTTGTAAGACATAAACGACAGAAAGGGGTACGTTCATGAAAATTGCAGTTGTGACTGACAGCAACAGCGGAATCACACAAAAACAGGCGGAGGAGATGGGAATTTTTGTTCTTCCGATGCCTTTTATGATTGATGGTGAAACATACTTTGAAGATATAACCCTGACCCAGGAAGAGTTCTATGAAAAATTAAAAACGGATGCGGATATCTCCACGTCCCAGCCGTCTCCGGACGACGTGATGACCCTTTGGGATTCGCTTCTTAAGGAGTATGATCAGGTGGTTCATATCCCCATGTCCAGCGGGCTGTCCAGCTCATGCGGTACAGCCATGGCTCTGGCGACCGAGGAGAAATATGAGGGAAAAGTATTTGTGGTGGATAATCAGAGGATTTCTGTCACTCAGGCCCAGTCTGTAAAGGACGCCCTGATGCTGTCCGCACAGGGAGCAGACGGAGCCCGGATTAAAAAGCGCCTGGAAGAAACCAGGTTTGATTCTGTGATTTTTATTGCTGTGGATACGCTTAAGTATCTGAAAAAGGGAGGAAGAATTACGCCGGCGGCAGCAGCCCTGGGGACGCTTCTTAAGATTAAACCGGTGCTCATCATTCTGGGAGAGAAGCTGGATGCCTTTGCCAAGGCGAGGACCATCAGGCAGGCCAGGTCTGTAATGATGACAGCCATCCAGAAGGAACTGGAAAACCGGCTTCATGACAGCGAGTGCAGATATACGCATCTGGCTATTGCCCATACCCGGAATGAGGAGGCAGCCCTGGAGTTTAAAAAGGAAGTACAGGAAAAATATCCTTATGCAGATATTGAAGTGGCCCCCCTTTCCTTAAGCATTTCCTGCCACATCGGACCTGGCAGCCTTGCACTGACGGCAACAAGAAAGATGGTTGAGGAATATGAAAATACACAGGAAGCAGATCAGTGAGTTTTACCGCAGACACACGCCCAGCATAAAGGTGCCTCTGGTTTTGTTTTGTATTTTCATCTGTATGGTGCCTCTCGTGATTCAGGGGCGTGTGCTGGCAAGCTCCTCCAGGCAGGCGCAAATTGAAAGGCGGATCATTGATGTCCAGAACCAGTGCCAGATTGTGAGCAATAAGATGTCCCGGAATGGGTATCTGGCCAATTCCATGGTGGATAATGCGGGCACCGATGCAGA
>CANRXD010000317.1 GCA_947643685.1 uncultured Clostridium sp.
ATACGGATGCCGCAGAGGATTGGGGAGCCTGCGCCAGCCCTCAGCCTTTCTACTGGGGAGGAACCTGGCTCCTGGCAGCAGAGGGGACGGATAATCCGGAGCATGTGAAAGACATCATGCTTGCGATGACGGCCAATACAGATGTACTGAAAGCCATTGCGGTAGAAGATAATGATATGACCAACGACCAGCCTTTGATGGATGAGCTGGGTAAGGATCCTCAGTTTTCTTCCAAGATTCTGGGCGGACAGAATCATCTGGCAGTACTGGCGGAAGTGGCTGCAGGCATCGACCTGAGCAATATCTCCCCTTATGACCAGGGCTGCACGGAGGAATTCCAGAATGCTCTCGGCGATTATTTCAACGGAGTCATTGACTTTGAAAAAGCAAAAGAGAACTTTGAAACAGCGATCGTTGAGCGTTATCCGGAGCTTACCGGCGGCGTGGTATGGCCCGAGTAATGAATTAAAAACACATGTTGCAGGGGCGGATCGCTTTCCGCCTCTGTACAAAACACAGGAAAGGGGGAGCTTTCGTGCAAAAGGATAAAAGGATTAAAAGCATCAGCTATGCGAAATGGGGTTATATTTTTATTCTGCCTTTTTTTGCAACCTATTTTATCTTTTCATTTATTCCGCTGATCGATACGATCAAAAACAGCTTCTATGAATATTATGTATCCGGCCTGAAGGTCGTCGGGCCTAAATGGGTGGGATTTCAAAATTATATCAGCCTTCTTTCGGCCGATCTGCCCAAATATGCCTGGAATACTTTTGTGATGTGGGTGCTGGGATTCATTCCCCAGATTGTGATCGCCCTGCTTCTTGCCTCATGGTTTACAAATAACCGGATGAAGATCCGGGGTAAACAGTTTTTTAAGGTAGTCATTTATCTGCCCAACCTGATCATGGCTTCCGCGTTTGCCATGCTGTTCTTTGCCCTGTTCTCCAATGCGGGCCCTGTGAACAGCATTCTGATGAAATGCGGCATTATCAGTGATGCAATCCGTTTTATGGAATCCACTTTGGGCGCCCGTACTTTGGTAGCGCTGATGAACTTTCTGATGTGGTTCGGAAATACCACCATCATGCTGATGGCGGCTATCATGGGTATCAACCCTTCTGTATTTGAAGCCGCTGAACTGGACGGCTGTACCAACTCCCAGAAGTTTTTTAAAATCACTCTGCCTCAGATCAAGCCGCTGCTTACTTACACGCTTATCACATCCCTGATCGGCGGCCTGCAGATGTTCGATGTGCCTCAGATCCTGACAAACGGACAGGGAGCTCCTGACCGTACAACGATGACACTGATCATGTTCCTGAATAACCATCTGAAGAGCAAGAATTACGGGATGGCCGGCGCGCTTTCCATGTATCTCTTTGTGATCAGCGGTATTTTGTGCTATTTCGTATTTAAGATGAATATGGACAGCGATTCCGACGGTTCCAAGAAAGCGGCGAAAAGGGCAAAGAAGCTTGCGAAAGGAGGGAGGGCATCATGAAAACAAAATCAGGTAAATCACATTCCGTTTTTGCGCATATTGTTCTGATCATTCTGTCTTTTATGTGCCTGTTTTTCTTTTATATTCTGGTTGTCAATGCCACCAGATCCCATGCGCAGCTGCAGAGAGGATTTTCCGCCCTGCCCGGCTCCAGCTTCATAACGAACCTGAAAAGTGTTCTGAATGACCCTGCGATTCCGATTCTGCAGGGCGTGCTCAACAGCCTGATCGTATCCGGAAGCTGTGCGCTCATTGTGACTTATTTTTCAGCAGTGACGGCTTACGGCATCTACATTTATGATTTCAAGCTGAAGAAAGCGGCTTTTACCTTCATTATGATGATCCTGGTTATGCCTACTCAGGTGACGGCTCTTGGTTTCCTGCGCCTGATCACCGCCATGGGGATGGACGACTCTCTGCTTCCTCTGATTCTGCCTTCCATCGCTTCTCCTGCCGTGTTCTATTTCATGCACAGCTACATGCAGTCTTCCCTGCCGAAGGAACTGGTGGAAGCGGCCCGCATCGACGGCTCCAGCGAAGTCGGAACCTTCAACCGGATCGTACTGCCGCTCCTCAAACCGGCCATTGCCGTACAGGCGATTTTCACCTTTGTCGGTTCCTGGAACAATTACTTCGTTCCCGCGTTGGTTATTACTTCCAAGAATAAGCAGACCCTGCCGATCATGATCGCAACCTTACGTGGCGCGGACTATATGAACTTCGATATGGGGAAGATCTATATGATGATTACCATTGCGATTGTTCCGATTATCATTGTTTATCTGCTTCTTTCCAAATTCATCGTGGAGGGTGTTGCCCTTGGCGGTGTAAAAGAGTAAATTACTGCAAAAAGGAGAATAGCACCATGGAAAAATGGATTCGCGCCCGTTATCAGCCCAATCTGCCTTTGGGAAACAGCGGTTATGTAACTGCCGGGCCGGAGCATGCCGCCCTGTCTAAGCAGGCGGCAGAAGAAGGAATGGTCCTGCTTAAAAACCAGGAGGATTTGCTTCCGCTGTCTCCTGAATGCCTTGTGGCTTTGTTTGGCAAGGGCAGCTTCGATTATGTCAAAGGAGGCGGCGGTAGCGGCGACGTGACAGCGGCCTATGTCCGCAATGTGTATGAGGGGCTGAAGAACGAACATGTGTCCCTCTATGAGCCTCTGTCAGACTATTACCGGAATTACGTGGCCGGACGTTATGCGGCCGGTGATGTCCCCGGGCTGATGGCGGAACCGGAGCTTCCGGAGGAACTGGTCAGGGAGGCCGGAGAGCAGGCCGACGTGGCGGTGATCGTCCTCAGCCGGTTTTCAGGAGAGGGCTGGGACCGGGATCCGGTTTTCTATGTGGAAGAGAATTACCCTTGGCCAGATGAACTGCGTATGCCGAAAAAGGCAAAAAGTATTTTCCCCAAAGGAGATTTTTATCTCACAGATGCGGAGCAGGGGATGATCCGGCAGGTCTGCGCTGCTTTTGCAAAGACTGCAGTCGTGCTTAATGTGGGCGGTGTGATGGATGTTTCCTGGTTTTGCAAAGACGACCGCATTTCCGCCGCCCTTCTGGCTTATCAGGCGGGGATGGAGGGAGGCGCGGCGATCGCTTCTTTGCTTACCGGAAAAGCAAACCCCTGCGGCAGG